>CALBMW010000769.1 GCA_937896275.1 uncultured Myxococcales bacterium | reverse complement strand
GCTGTTCGTGGTCGACCAGCGGTGATCCGCTGGTTGTGGGCCTTCACCTTCACGCAGGTCGTCGAGGTGCCCATCTACGCGCGCGCCCTGCGCGGGCGCCGCGGGCGTTGGGGGTGGGCGTTGTTGGCCAGCACCCTGACCCACCCCGTCGTCTTCTTCTTGTTCCCGCGGCTGTGGCCGGGCGGCTACTGGAGCCAGGTCGCCGCCGCCGAGGCCTTCGCGGTGGCGGGCGAGGCGGCGCTGCTCACGGCGCTCGGCGTGCCCCTGTCGATCCTGTGGGCGATCGCGGCCAACCTGCTCAGCGCGGGGCTCGGGTTGGGATGCCGCGCCCTCCTCGGCTGGCCCTGACCCCCTTCGAGTTGTTCTCGAGACGTGTCAGGAGGTCGAGCCGCCGCAACTGCTGCCGGCGCCCGCGGTGCAGCCGAAGCAGTGACGCTCGGTCACGATGCGGCGGCGGGCGAAGGCCTCGGCGTCGAAGTCGAAGATGGTGCTCCGCGCCCCCTCCGGCTGGGCCTCGAGGTCGAGCATCTGATTGAAATCACAGTCGAAAACGCGTCCATCCCAAGAGACGGACAGCGTGCTCCGGCACATCAGACCGTCCACCGCGCCGGGGTTGAATGCGTTGGTCAGGCGCTCCATGTAGCCCTGCAGGTTGTCCGTCTCGACGAGCCACTCGAGGAACCGCGCGATGGGCATGTTGTTGAGACAGAACAGGCGGTCGAAGGTGACGCCGTGCTCACGCTCGAGCCCGTGCTTCCACTCCGCCTCGAGCTTGCTCTGATCGCCGGCGAGGAAGGCCCCCGACGGGTTGGCCATCAGCGTCAGCACGCGCGTCGGATCGCCCCGCCCGTAGCCCACGGCGTTGAGCCGACGCAGGGCCAGGATCGACCTCTCGTAGGTGCCGTCGCCGCGCTGCGCGTCGGTGTTGCGCTGCCGGTAGTGAGGCAGCGAGCAGACCACCTCGACCCCGCGCTCGGCGAACCACTCGGGCAGGTCCCGGAAGCGCGGCAGCAGCAGGACGGTCAGGTTGCAGCGATCGATGACGTGCTTGCCCCGCGCGACGCAGGCGTCGACCAGGTGGCGGAAGTGCGGGTTCAGCTCCGGCGCGCCGCCGGTGATGTCGACGGTGTGCGCGCGGGTGCGGTCGAGAGCGGCGATGCAGGCGTCCACCGTCGCGCGGTCCATGTTCTCGACCACGCGGTCCGGCCCCGCGTCCACGTGGCAGTGCCGGCAAGTCATGTTGCACAGCTTGCCGACGTTGATCTGGAAGAACTCCAGCGCGGCCGGGCGCAGGCCCCCGACGTGGCCCACGCGCTCGAGCGTCGCGTCGAAGTCACCGTCGGCGAGGGGCAGCCCGTCGAGCAGCCGAAGCTGAGCGCTCGCCGCGTCGAGCGCCGCGTGGCGGGCGTGCAGCGAGCGCGCGCGCTTGGGGCCGGCCTCGGGGCTCGCGAGGTCGATTCCGTCCACCGGATCGTCGATGCCGATCAGCCCATCCATGGCTACATGCCCAGCTTCTTGACGTGCTCGAGCATCTGCATGCCGTGCACGAGCGAGGCGCCGCCCCGGATGGCGGTGGCCACGTGGATCGCCTCGGTCATCTGTTCGAGATCGGCGCCCTTCTCCAGCGCCCCAGTCGACCAGGCGTCGATGCAGTAGGCGCACTGCACGGTGTGCGCGACCGCCAGCGCGATGAGGGCCTTCTCGCGTTCGCTGAGCGCGCCCTGGGCGAAGACGGCGCCGTAATAGTCGAAGAACTTGCGGCCCAGATCGGGCGCGCCTTGGCCGATGTCGCCGAAGTGCGGCAGGTGCTCGGGCTTGTAGTAGGGATCCATGGGTACTCCGTCGCGCGGCCGCGGCGGCGGCCGTCCGCCCGCTCTACGTGGGGGCGAGGGCGGACGTTACCAGAAACGGGCAGGGGATGGGATCGGCCAGGGCCGATCAGCGCAGGCAGATCACAGCTCGAGCTTGAGGAAGATGCCCGCCTGGTAGTTGAAGCCGTTGAGGTTGTCGGCATCAACCTCCTCGGCGCCGACGGCGTCCTTGACCAGCGTCACCTGCTCGGGCGCCAGGCTGCGCTCCCGGGCCACCTGATCGACGTAGCCGCTCTTGGC
The DNA here is from genome assembly GCA_937896275.1 of uncultured Myxococcales bacterium. Taxonomy (GTDB): domain Bacteria; phylum Myxococcota_A; class Bradymonadia; order UBA7976; family UBA1532; genus JACKDN01. The sequence goes on along the minus strand of CALBMW010000769.1, from coordinate 1,353 downwards.
GTCGTTGGCGGCGTCCTCGCCGGTGAGGATGAAGTGGTAGCCCGCCATGCCCTCGACGCCCACGAAGAGGAGCGGCGCCAGCTTGTACTCCACCGAGGTGTGCAGCCGCGCGACGTTCCACCCCACCGCCAGCCGGTCGAGCTGCCCCTCCTCGTCGGCGAGCGCGTTGTACTTCGTCTCGATCTTGTCGATGTCCGACGACGAGATGCCCGCCGACTCGAGAGCGCTGCGGGTGGTCGAGTCGAAGCTCAAGGTCTGGGCGCCCTGCTCGGGGAAGACGAAGAACATCGGCCCGGTGTAGAGGCCGATGTTGAAGCGCGTGTCGTCGCCGAAGCTCAGGTCGATGCCGGCGTTGACGGTGAACAGCGCTTGATCGCTGCCCATGGCCAGCGCCTCGCCCCAGAGGTCGATGCCGACGACCTCGACGCCCATCGCCGCGCCGTAGCCGAAGGAGCTGTCGAACTTGGTGAAGACGTCACCCGAGCCGCCGATCCAGTCGGCCTTGCCCTCGGCCCAGAAGGTGAGGAGGTCGGCCCGAGCGACGCCGGGGGCAGCTGCGAGCGCTGCCACGAGGGCGGCCGCGGGCGCGAGGCGCGCGGTGGAAAGTTGCGAGACCATTGGACTTCTCCAGACAAAGGGTGAAGGGCTACGCGCCTTGGAGACCCGGAGCCCCCTCTGATGTCTCGACGGGCTGCTAGGCGACCGATGGGGCGATGATTCCACAAAGTCACGGCCAGGATCACGCGCCGTCCATCCGCAGGCACACCTCGCCGCGGCAGGTGCGCTCGAGGGGCACCAGATCAACGGTCTCGAGGGGGCTGAGCGTGGGCCGCAGGCGGGCCGGATCGAGGGCCGGATCCTCCAGCGTGGTGGTGAGCGCGCCGCCCGGGCGCGGGTGCAACTGCACCACGACGGTGAAGGGGTCGCCGGGCGCGCCCAGATCGACCCGAACCCAGTAGCGGTCGGACAGCGGCTCGGCGGGGGGGTCGAAGGCCAGCCAGACGCGACCGGGCTCCTTGCGCACGATGTGGCCGGCGAGGCGGACGGGCGGGCGGTCCGGGTGGCGGTCCAACCAGCTCGGCGGCCCCGCCGGCCACAGCCAGATCCGAGCCGCGCGATCGTCCAGGCGAAAGGAGCGCGGCCCCAGGCTCGCGAGCGGGCAGACCGCCTCGGCGCCGGCCACCAGGACGACCTGGGTCGTGTGCCCCGCGACCTCGAGCGGGCCGCGCCACGAGATCTCGCGGGTGCCGGTGCGACCGCGGGGCGCCTCGGCGACGACCGTCAGGCCCTGCGCCGTCGCGACCTCGGGGGGCAGCGCCGGGACCACGGCGGCGGTCGAGAGGCGGCACCGCA
>CALBMW010000768.1 GCA_937896275.1 uncultured Myxococcales bacterium | reverse complement strand
CTCCGCGGCGGCCTGCTGCCGCTCCACGAGGGCCGAGACCTCGACGCCCTCACGCAGGGCCGCCGCCAGCCGAGCGCGCCCCGCGGGCAGCGCGGCCCGGCTCAGCAGCTGGTAGAGCGAACACCGCCCGAAGACCTGCAGCTCAGCCAGCCAGGGCGCCCCGCCCGGATCGAGGAAGTCGGCGCCGTCGTCGGGCAACGCCTCCCAGCGGCCCTGCATCCGGGCCGCGTCCTCGTCGTGCGTGGCGGCCATCGCGCCGATGCGGGGCTCGAGGAAGTAGGGCCCGCGATGCAGCGCTACGGCCGCCGCGAAGACGGCCCAGGCCACGGCGGCGACCGGACCGTAGAGGGCCCAGGCGTGGTCGTACCACCCCGCGAAGGTGCAGACGCTCGCCACCAGGAAGGCGACGAGGCGCACCGCCGCCAGCACGCCGCTCACCCGCTCGACCCGCGCGAGCAGGCGGCGGTGACGGCGGGCCGCGCGAACGGCCAGGGCCGCGCGGTGGGCGGGCGACCCGGACTTCGGGGGCGTCCCTACCAGCGCAGGCGTTCCTTGAGGTTGCGGAAGAAGTAGTCCGGCTCGAAGCAGACCAGCCGCGCGCTGACGCTCGATCGCTGGACGTCGATGGGCTCGCCCGGCGTGATCGCCACCGGCTCGCCACCGTCCACGGACATGAAGATGTTGCGCTCGCGCCCCTCCTCGACTGTGAGGCGAATCTGCGCGCTGCCCGACAGGATGATCGATCGGCTGCTGAAGCTGTACTCGTTGAGGGGCTTCAGGATCAGGCAGTCCACCTCCGGCGTGACGATGGGCGCGCCCGTGCTCAGCAGGTAGGCGGTGGTGCCGGTGGGCGTGCCGACGATGACGCCGTCGCCGCGCGGGCTGTGGATGCGGCGCCCGTTGATGACGCAGTGGATCTCGATCATCGAGGTGCTGCCCTTGACCACCACCTCGTTGATGCACCGCCAAGTCTGGCCGCGGTAGACGACCTCGAGCGTCAGGCGTTCCTCGATGAAGTAGTCGTCCGAGAGCAGCCGGACCAGGGTCTTGTCGAGGTGCTCGCGATCGCTCTGCGTCAAGAAACCGACCGTCCCGAAGTTGACCGCCAGCACGGGCGTGCCGGGGTGCGCCTGCAGGGCCCGGATGACCGTGCCGTCTCCGCCCAGCGCGATGACGAGGTCTACCGAGCCGGCGGGCGCGTCGGCCCCCTCGGTGACCACCTCGATGTTCGCGCGGCGGAACAGCTTGCTCAGGCTGCCGAGCCGGTAGTCTTGCTCCTGGTCCCGCGTGAAGAGCGCGATACGCCGCAGATCGATCATGGGCGCGACCTTACGCCGCTTCCTCTTCGGACACCAGACAGCGCGGGCATGGCCGTTTTCCGAAGGCTCGGATTCTGCTACACGGTGGCGCTCACAGTTGGCGCTCGCCCCGCGCGGTCGCCCCAGTCAGGAGTCGCCCCGTGCTCATCGACCTCCACGTCAATCCAGGCGACCTGTCGCCCGAGGCGCTGGCCAAGGCCGTGGCGGACGCCGGCCTCGACGCCGTCGTCGTCACCCCGACCGACCGCGTCGACCGCCTCGACGCCTACCTCGACGCCCTCGAGGACGTCGGCGTGGCCGCCTTCGGTGGGGTCGAGTTGCTGCTCGATTACGGAGCGCTGGTCTTCGTGCCGCGTGAGCTGGACAACGCCTTCTACCAGGCCACCTGGTCGCCGGCGACCGCGCGAACGTGGCGGCTGGACGAGGCGCTCGCGGCCGCCGCGCGCCTGCCGGGCGTGCTGCTGTGCGAGCACCCCTATCAGCGCGGCGCGCGCGATCCCCTGGGCGATCGCGTCTACGACATCAGGGGCCTCGTGGGCCTCGAGACGCGCATCGGGCACGGCACAGCGTCCCGCGACCACCTGGCGGATGCGGCCGCGGACACCCTGGGTCTGGCGCGCCTCGGCAGCAGCAGCGGCGACAGCGCGCGCCTGGGAGCGGCGGTCACGATCGTGAGTGGAGAGGTCGAGGAGCAGCACCAGCTCTGCGACGCCCTCGAGCCCAACCGCTGCCATCCGCTGGAGCTCGACGATCCCGCCGCGCCGCGCGACCGACGCACGCCGGTGCTGGACCGCCCGCCGCCTCGCCGTGACGGCGACCGCGACGGGCGTGGCCCCCGTGGCGACCGGCCCGGACGGGAGCGTGGTCCGCGGGGTGAGGGGGGCGAGGGCAAGGGCCGCGGGCCGCGGCGTGACGCCAAGGATCGGCCCCGCCGCGACTCATAGCAGCCACGACCCGGCCAACATGACCCATGCGCGCCGCGCGGGCTCAACTTCCCCCCGCCGCTGACCGACGATGGGTGCGGTGCCGGGCTACCCATCGGACCCATCGGGCGTAGGCCCGAGGCGGTGCGACGCCTGGCCGAGCTGCCGGACGATGGGCCGGCGAGGAGACGCGGTGCGCGCCACCAAGACGGTCCTGCTCGTCGATCCCGACGACGCCACCCGACGCTCCACGACCGAGCTGCTCGTCGCGCTCGGCTTCCGTGTGCAGGGCTGTGGGGACGGCCAGGGCGCGCTGGCGCGGGCTGTGTCGAAGGCCCCCGACGTGTGGTGTGCGAGACGGTGATGCTCGGCATGGACGGCCTGCAGTTGCTCGAGGCGCTCCGCGCGCACGGCCTGTCGAGCCCGGTGGTGCTCACCTCGACGGCGGCCGAGGTGCCGGACGTCCTGGCTGCCTGGCACGGCGGCGCGGCCGACTTCCTGCCCAAGCCATTCAGCCGAATCCAACTTCGCGACGCCCTGCGCCGGGCCGAGAGCGTACCGGTGACTCCTCGAACCGCGCCGGTCTCGGAGTCGGACCCCGCCGCGCCGCCTCCACCCGCCGCGCGACCCACGCCGATCGAGACCCCGGTCGAGCGGATGTGGCGCGAGCTGACGACCTTCTTGCGTGACGGCGATCTCGCCCTGCCGGTGACGCCACGCGTGCTTCAGCGCGTCAGCGCGCTCAGCGCCGAGACCTCGCCCGATCCCAAGGCGATCTTCGACCTGCTCGACGCGGACGCCCAGCTTGGCCGCGCGGTGCTGCGCGTCGCCGGCACGGCCGAGTTCCGCGGCCTCGAGCCGCCCGGCTCGGTGCGCGAGGGGGCCGCGCGCCTCGGAGCGCTGCGGGCCCTCGCCAGCGCCGCCACGGCCGCCCATCGGGCGAACTACACCTTCAACGGGAGCGCCCTCTCGGCGCTGGCGAGCAAGCTGTGGCTGGGCCACTTCATGACGGCGCTGACGGCCGAGACGCTGGCCGTCGAGCTCGGCCATCCCCGCCCCGATCAGATGCAGACGCTCTCGCTGTTCGCCGACGTGGGCGAGCTGATCATCCTGCGCGCAGCGGTGCACCTGTGGCCCTACGAGATCGCAGGCGGGGAGCCCTCGGACCGTCTGCGCAGGCTGGCGGTCGAGCGGCGTCGGGCGGTGAGCGCCATCTCGCTCACCGAATGGGGCATGCCCGCGCGCTTCGTCGCCGTCGCGCGGCACTCGAGCGACGACTCCCTCGCGTCGGTCGGCGCCGAGGACCGCGACACGATCGCGCTGTTGCAGATGGCACGGCGCCTCGCGAGCGGGGCCGTCGGGGGTGGACCGTTCGGGGCCGATCCCGCGCTCGCCGAGCCGCCCGCCGACGGCCTGCCCGCGCTCGAACCCGCGCGCGCCGCCGAGGTCACCCGGAGCGCGCTCGGACGGGTGCGCGCCCTGCTGTACGCCTGACCCGGCCGTCCGGCGGGCTCAGCGCGCGCCCGGTGGCACGACGGGCGCCGCGGGCTGCGTCACGCGGTGATACACGCCGATCAGTTGCACGCCGTCGAGGTAGACGCCGTCGACGGGCCACTCGGTGCCGTAGGCCCGCCAGACGTCGGTCTCCTCGGGCAGCTTGTCGCGCTGATCGTGGTAGACGGCCCAACTCGAGTAGGGCACGACCCAGTCGCCGGCGTGGCGGATGTCGCCGCGCAGCAGGGCGTCGCGCTGGTAGGCGCGAATCGAGCCCGAGGTGGCGTCGTGCCAGAAGACCTGCCCCCGCGGCTCGACCTGCGCGTTCAGCGTGGGCAGCGCGCCGATCGTGGCGTAGCCCCAGAAGTTGCGGGGCATGCGCACGGCGGCCGCCCCCGGCGCGCCCCCGATCAGCTCGTTGAACCAGGCCGGGCCGTAGGGCCCGGAGCGCCAGGTCGCCCAGGCCGCCGGGGCCAGCATCAGCACCGCCAGGGCGGCCCCCAGGATCGCCTGGCGCGCAGCGTCCGCCCGCCGCCAGAGGCCCTCGCCCGTGCGCACCGCGCCGACGCCCGCCAGCACCGCCAGGAAGGGCATCGCGGGCATCCAGTGCTTGGTGCCGCCGAAGATGGGCGTGTTGGGCAGCGCGATGACCAACAGCGGCACCATGACGTTGACCAGCACCATCGCGTCGGCGCCGCGACGGGCGGGCGCGCCCGGATCGCGCAGGGGGAGCAACGCTCGACGCGCGGTCACGCCGAAGCCGATCGCGCCGAGGATCAGGGTGGCGACGGGGATGGTCGTCGCCGCGAAGACGAACGGGAAGTGAAGCGGGAACGGGGGCGCATAGTAGACGTGCCCCAGGTAGTCGACCGGGTAGTGCTCGTGGTGTGAGTGGAAGGCGTAGTAGCTCTTCAAGTGGGCCCACGTGTCGTACCAGAGCCAGGGCCAGTGCGCGAAGAAGACCACCACCCCCAGCACCACCATCGACGCCGCGGTCCAGGCTGCGTAGGTCAGCGGGCCCCGCTCGCCGGCCGCGGCCCGCCAGGCGCCCGTCCGTCGCCGATGCAGCCATGCCTCATAGGCCGTGACCCCGAGCAGCGCGAAGGGCACGAAGAAGATGTTGAGCTTGGTGGCCAACCCCAGCCCCACGGCCACGCCCGAGGCCAGCGCCCAGGCGCGGCTGCGGGTCGCGCGCAGGTAGGTGTAACAGACGAGCAGCCACATGAACGTGACCGGCGCGTCGAAGCACGCCAGGTGACTGTGGAAGAAGACCCGCGGCATGCAGATCAGCGCCGCGGCCGCCACCAGCCCCGCCGCGCGGCCCTGGAGCATGATGCCGAGCAGCCACGTCAGCCACACCGCCAGCCCCGCCAGCGCCATCGTCGGCAGCCGGTAGGCCAGCATGCCGATGAAGATGACGAACAGCAGCACGCCGCCGCCCCAGGTCGTGTCCAGCCATCCCAGGGCCGAGGACGTGTCCTGCGCGCTGCCCCCCCGCCAGATCGAATAGAGAGAGACCCCGCGACGGCCAGATAGACCAGCCCCTTGCCGATATAGCCTGCCCGCATCAGCGGCACGGCCCAGCCCAGCTTGCTTTCGGTCATGTTCGTCGTTCCCGTTCCGGTTTGTGCCGAACCTACCGCAGGTCCGGGCGGCCGCGTCAAGCGATTGGCCCGAA
>CALBMW010000767.1 GCA_937896275.1 uncultured Myxococcales bacterium | reverse complement strand
GCGGGCGCGCACGTCGTTCGGGTCGAGGGCCAGCGCACGCTCGATGGCGGTCCGCGCGCCCGCCGGATCGCCGGTGACCACACGCGCCTTCGCCAGGTCGGCCCAGGCAGAGGCGTCCTTGGGGGCAACCTTCACCGCGCGCTCCAGCAGCACCTTCGCCCGGGCGGGATCGCCCGCCTGGGCCAGCACGTCGGCCGCGCGCCGCAGGAACAGGACGTCCTCACCGTGCAGCCGCAGCGCCTCGTCGACCAGCGCCACGCCGCGCGCCTGGTCGCCGCCGTCGGCCACCCGCGCGGCGAGCTCGTAATAGTCCAAGGCAGTGGCACGCGCGGCGCCGAGTTGATCGATCAGGCGCTCCGCCTCGCCGGGGTCGACCACGCGGTGCCACGTGCGCTGCAGCTGGCCGGCGGCGTCGAAGACGAAGGTCGTGGGCAAGGCCACGCGCCCCTCGTCGCCGAAGAAGGCGCGGACCACCACGTGGCCGGCCAGCGCGAGCGTCATCGGCGCGCCGAGCTGGTGCTGGGCGACGAAGGCGTGCACCGCCTCGTCCTCCCCGGGGCCGACGGCGAGGGCCACGACCCGGGCGCGGGGCCCCAGGCGCGCGGCGAGGGCGTTGAGCGCTGGCAGCTCCTGCGCGCAGGGCTTGCAGGACGGCGCCCAGAAGTTCACGAGCGTGGGCCGACCGTCGCCGCCGAGGCGCTGCGCGTGCCCCTCGAGGTCGACCACCGGCAAATCCAGCGAGAAGCGCGACCCTCCGCGGGGGCGGGTCTCCGCCGGCCAAGGACGGCGCGGCCGCACCTCGACCGCGGCGGCGGCCTCGGTCACGTCGATCAGCCCGTCGGCGGGCAGATCGGTGTAGCGATCCACCTGCCCCGAGGGCCATCGGACCTCGAGCGCCTCGACCCGGTCGGCCTGCCCCAACCCGAAGTGGATCGCCTCGCCGACCTGCGTGTGAAAGCCCGACGTCAGGTCGCGACGACCGACCTGCCGACGTCCCCCGGCGGTCAAGCTCACCACGGCGCCGAGCGCGTGCGCCTCACCGCGCGTGGCGCGCAGCCGCACGTCCACCGAGTGCCGGCCCGGCGGGCGCCGGTTCTCGAGCAGGCGCAGGCTTTGTAGGCTCAGCACCGCGAGATCGAGATCGCCGTCACCGTCCGGATCCAGCGCCACCACCGCGCGGCCGTCCTCGTCGAGGTCGAGCCCGAGCGGATAGCTCGCCTCGACCATGCGCGTCTGGCCTGCGATCCGCAGGAACAGCGGGTTGCGTTCATAGCCCGACAGGCTGCCCCGGAAGGTCATGGGCTCGTCGGTCGGGTTGCTGAAGTGCGCGTTGGCCTTTGTGCTCGCGTGCGCTTCGGCGTCGGCGACAACCTGCCGCCACAGGTGCGTTCAGTAGTCGTGCTCCTTGTCGCTGCTGTTGCTGGTCATGCCGTTGACCACGTAGAGGTCGCGGTCGCCGTCATCGTCCAGATCGACCGCCGCCTGACCCCAGGCCCAACCGGCCTCGGCGACGCCGGTCTCGGCGGCGACCTCGGTGTAGGCGCCGGGCCCATCGCGCCGGAACAGCCAGTTGCCGGCCGCCGAGGCGAGCAGCGTGCGATAGGTCTCGGGGTCGAGGACGCCCTCGGCCAGGGGCACGATGCGGTTGCCGGCCGTCGAGTACATGTTCGAGACGTAGAGGTCGAGGTCCCCGTCCTCGTCGAGATCGGCCACGGTGAGCCCCATCGACTCGGAGTTGGCGGTCAGCGGGCTCGGCGGCGCCAGCGCGAACCGGCCCGCGCCGTCGTTCAGGTACAGGCTGTTGGGGCCATAGTCGTTGGCGACGTACAGGTCGTCGTCGCCGTCGTCGTCCTCGTCGAAGAAGGTGGCCACATAGGACCAGCGGCTGCCGGTCAGGCCGCGCGCGTCGGTCTCGTCGGCAAAGCGCAGGTGGCCCTGGTTGATGAGCAGGCGGTCGGGCTCGCCATCCTGGGCATCGTAGAGGTTGAAGCGCTCGCGGCGCGACCCACGGTTCTGATAGCCGCAGGCGTAGAGATCGAGGTCGCCGTCACGGTCGACGTCCTGAGCGACGAGGTGCTGGAAGACGACCGGATCGGCGGCGCCGAGATCGCCCGTGCGAAAGTCGTCGCACGCGCGGGGAAAGGGCAGCCCCCCAGGCACGGGCACCAAGGCGTCGCCCTTGCGCGTGAACAGCGCGAAGCGGGCGACCCCGTCGTCGCAGCCGAGGATGGCGGTCGAGACCACCTCTTCGCGGCCGTCGCCGTCGAGGTCGACGACCAGCAGGTGATAGCCCACCGCCGCTGGGGGGATGAGGTCGGCCCGTCGCTCGAAGCCGCCTCGGCCGTCGTTGCGAAAGAGCGTGAGCGATCGCCCGCGGTGCCAGACCAACAGGTCATCGCGGTCGTCGCGGTCCCAGTCGACGACGGCGAGGCCGCCGATGCTCTCGCGGGTGCGGGTGTCGATATGGCCCTGCACGTTTTCGTTGCTGAGCGACGCGGTGGGCATGACGAGCCCGACTTCGGCGGCGACGTCTCCGAAGCGTGGCGCGAGGCCGACGACCTCCTCGAGCGCGCTGGACTCCACGCGGCGCGCCCGCCAGGCGCCGTTGGCGGCGGGCACGGCCTCGAGCGTCCAGGTGCCCCTGCGCGTGGCGGGCGCCCCGTCCGTGCGCGGGCCCGCCAGCACGACGTGCAGATCTGCCACGGCGCGGTCGTGCGTCGGGCTCATCTTGAAGCGGAAGGGCTTGAACTTGCAGCGCTCGAGGCTGCTGAAGTCCTCGGTCAGCGCCAGGGTCGCCCGCACGAAGGCGTCGGCGTCCAACGCGTCCGACGCCGCGGGCCAGGCGCGCACCTGCACCGCCTCGCCCGGGGTCGGCGAGGGCTCGTTCGGGGCCCCCACCAGGCGGCCCGCGAAGTCGTCGGTGAGCAGGGCGCGCAGGGCGACCGGATCGTTGGCGCGGAGCGCGGCGCAGGCGCCCTTGCCCAGGCCCTTGTAGATCGGCCCGAGCGCGACCGTCTCCGAAGCGGCCATGTCCCTCTCGAAGGGGTCCGGCCAGGCGATACTCCAGGGCGCCGGGGCCACCGGCGGCGCCGCGGTGGCGTCCGGGGGCCGAGCGGGCGGACCGCCGGAGGGCGCGCACCCGGCGAGCAGCGCGCCGACGATGAGCAGGTTCGGACGCATGGGCACCTCCCGCGAATCGAGGCGCCATCTTCGGCCGAGGCGGGGCCCGCCACAAGTCGCCCGTGGCTCCCCGCGGGGCGTGCCGGAGCGCGAACCCCGCGTCATGACCGCCTCGTGACCGTCGGATCACGCGCCACCGACCCGCGCGGTCGCCGACCGTGGCATCCTGCGTCCATCCATCGACCCGGAGGACCCCATGAGCACCGTCTCGGCCCCGCACCGCATCGCGCTGCCCCTGATCGCCTTCGCCCTCACCGCTTGCGGGGGCGCCGCCGACCGCGCCCAGGCCTTCGAGACCCAGGCGGGCCCCGCCGCCCCGGGCGACCGGCTGCTGGCGCGCACCGCCGATCTCACCCTCGAGCTCGACGACGAGGACGACTTCGACGCCGCGCTCGACCGCGTGGCGAAGATCGCCGAGGCCCGCAAGGGCTTCATCGTGCAGCGCTCCCGCGACCGCATCGTGGTCAAGGTGCCCAGCCCCACGCTCGACGAGGCCCTCGTGGAGGTCGAGCGGCTCGGCGAGGTCAGCGAGCGCGACGTGCGCGCGGTGGACGTGACCACGGAGCACACCGATCTCGCGGTGCGCATCGAGAACCTGAAGCGCCTGCAGGCCCGGCTGCGCGAGCTGGTTGCGCAGGCGACCGAGGTCGGTCAAATCCTCGAAATCGAGAAGGAGCTCTCCCGGGTCACCACCGAACTCGAGCGGATGGAGGCGCAGATGCGGGTGCTGTCGGGGCGCGTGGCGATGGCTACGATCTCGGTCGACCTCGAAGAGGACGTGTCCCCGGGGCCCATCGGCTGGATCGGCTACGGCATCTACCGCGGCGTGAAGTGGCTGTTCGTCTGGGATTGACGCGCTGAGCGCCCGCCCGTGAGCGACGCAGCGCCGCGGCGCCGCGGGTCAGGCGATCCGCAGGCGCCGCGTGGCCCGACGGCGCGCCGACCGGAAGGTCAGCGCGTAGGCCGCGGTGGCCGGCGCCAGGGCGAGCAGCCACACGAAGGGGCCCGCCAGCGAGAGGCACCAAAAGACCGGCGACAGCAACAGCGTGAGCGCCGCGATCGCCGCGAAGGGCAAGCACGCGAACGCCGCCCCGATGGCCGTGTGATGGTGCCGAAGCTGGGTGAAGAGCGCGGGAACCGCGAGCAGCGGCAGCACCACGGCGACGATCGGCAAGCGCGGGCCGCGCAGGGTCTCGTCGATGGGTGCGGCCGGCTTCATGGCGACGCGCGTCACGTGCTCGAGTCGCTGAGTCCGGGTGTCCCGGTCCTCAGTTCATCTTCTTGAGGGCGGCGCCGACCTTCTCGTTGGTGGCGCACTTCATGGCGCCGCCCATCATCTTCATGCCGGCCGCCTTGACGCGCTCGCCGTACTTCTCCTCCATGGCCTTGTCCTGCTCCTTGGAGCTCTTCATGTCCTTGAGCGACTTGATGGTGTCGGCGTTGTCGTCCATGAACTTGCCCAGGGCGTCGCCCATCTTGTCGCAGTCGGCCTCGTTCTTGGTGGTGATCTCGGCGAGCTCCTCCATGAACTTCACGGCCTTCTCCTCGGGGCTCGAGCAGGCGGTGGTCCCGAAGGCGGCGGCGACGATCGTCAGGGCGGTCAGGATGCGGGTCATGAGAAACCTCGTTTCGTTGAAGGTGCAGCCCCATTAGGTGGGCTCGCGGCCCCCGTATAGCAGCCGATGTGCCAGCGCGATAGCTCGTTTTGCGGGGCCCACTGCGTGCGGCGGCGTGATCGCTGCCCCGACCCATCGTGACGCGGCGTGTGGAGTGTGACCGCGGGCGTGATCAGCGCGGCAGCGCCCGATCACCGCAGCAGGGCGCGCACGCGTTCGAGGGCCTCGGCCGGCGCCTTGACGGTGAAGCGCGTCCCGTGCTCGTCGTAGTGCTCGTCGAGCACCCGCATGCCCGTCCGAATCTCACCGATCACGGCGCCCCGCGTGTAGGGCACGAACAGCTCGACCGGCTCGAGGCCCTCTTCGAAGAACTCGACGATGTGGTCGCGCAGCCGCGCGACGTCGGCCGGATCGTGGGCCGACAGCTGGAGGGCGTCGGGATACTCGCGCGCCAGCGAGAGGCGCCGGAAGGCGTCCACGCGGTCGATCTTGTTGAGGACCACGCGGCTCGGTACCGCGTCCGCGCCGATCTCTCCGAGCACCTCGCGCGTCACCTGCAGCTGGTCGCGGTGGCTGGGGTCGCTGCAGTCCACGACGTAGAGCAGCAACGAGGCCTCGAGCGCCTCGTCGAGGGTCGAGCGGAAGGACGCCACGAGGTCGTGGGGCAGCTTCTTGATGAAGCCCACCGTGTCCGAGACCAGGATGCGCGGGCGCACCTCGGGGTGCAGCGCCCGCACCGTCGTCCCGAGGGTGGCGAAGAGCTTGTCCTCGACGAGCACCTCGCTGCCGGTCAGCGCGCGCATCAGGGACGACTTGCCGGCGTTGGTGTAGCCGACGAGCGCCACGCGCCGCTGTCCGAGGCGGCGCTGGCGGCGCCCGCCCTCCTCGCGCTCGATGTCGGCGAGCTCCTGGCGCAGCTGGGCGATGCGATCGCGCACCTTGCGGCGGTCGAGCTCGAGGGCCGACTCACCCGCCCCCTTGCCGCCCACGCCGCCGCGCTGCCGGTCGTGGCCGCGCACGCCCGCCCGCAGGCGCGGGACAACATAGGTCAGGCGGGCGATCTCGACCTGCAGCCGCGCCTCGCGGGTCTGGGCGTGGCGGTGAAAGATCTCGACGATGACGCCGGTGCGGTCGAGCACGTCGGCGCCGGTCGCCTTCTCCAGGTTGCGGGCCTGCCGGGCGCTGATCTCGTTGTCGACCACGACCACGTCGGCGGGCGGGTACTCGCCTTCCGGGTGGGCCGGCACCTCGAAGGCCTGGTCCTCGGGCAGCTCCGCGTCCTCGTCGCGCTCCCGAGCCTTGGACTTGGACGCCTCGGCCGGGCTGGGCACGACCCCGGTGCCGCCCGTGTAGGCGGCGATCTCGTAGAGCTTGCCCTGGCCGAAGACCGTCGAGCCCTTGAGGCTGGCCCGGCGCTGGGTGACGAGGCCGACGACCCGGAAGCCCAGCGTGTTGAGCAGGCGGCCGAGCTCGGCGATGTTGCCCGCGTGCTCGAGATCGTCCACGCCAGGCAGCTGTACGGCGGCGATGAGGGCAGACTTCTGGGGCGTATCGGTGGAATGCATCCGGCAACCTGAACGAGGCGAAGGCCGCGGAGGGTAGCGGAAACGCGGCGGCGGCGACGAGGGTCCGCCGAAAGAGATGCCGTTCCACGCCGCACGGCCGCGGCCCGGACGCGATGCGCGAAGAGGAGGCCGGCGGGGGCATCAGCCGGCGCCCTGCGACGCTCGCCCGGCGGGCTACCCGAGGGTCACGCGCCGGCCGTCGCAGGCAATGCGCAGGTAGGGGCGGCGGTCGTCGTCGAGGGCGGCCAGATCGAAGGGGTGCTCGGCCAGGAGCGCCCCGCACGCCGGGCACGCCGCGTGGGCCGGCGTCGCGTGAACGGTCGGCATCTCGTCGGGCGCGTAGAGGGCGGTCTGGCGCACCTCCCAGAGGCGCGCGCTGACCGCGTCGAGGTTGGTGCCGTCGTAGCGCAGGACGTTGGGGTGGCTGAAGTCGGCGTTCCATGGCCAGGCCGGCATGATCACCTGGCCCCGGGGGCGCCACTCCAGCCAGCGCCGGATGTAGGGCGGGTAGTCGTCCATCAGCACCTTGCCGTAGACGAGGCCCTTGTCCTCCGAGATGTGGACCGAGGCGTTGGGCACGTGCTCCCGGCACCAGTCGACCTTCTCGCTCCAAGCCGACGTCGTGCGCCACGGGCCCTTGGTGAGGATGTGAATGTCGAAGGCGAGGCGGCGCATGACCGCCAACACCTCGAAGTTCTCCGGGATCGCGTGCAGCTCGCGCCACCAGCCGCTCTGGCGCTTCACGAGATCCATGCGCGCCTTCATGTGCGGCAGGTGCTCGCTGGTCCACAGATCGGGCGCGAGCGGCGGCTCGCTCGGCGCGCGCAGGGCCTCGAGGTCGCGGCGCATGGCGCCCTCGTAGTCACAGAGCGTCCCGTCCATGTCGACGAGGGCGATGGGTTCGGCGATGTTGGGTGGCATGGCGCCCTCCTCGGGCCGGACGATAACACCGCCGCCCGGTGTGGTCGACGGCCGAGCCCCCGGCGCCGCTTCCCCTCTTCGGCCCGGCGCACTATCGTGCTGGGCCCGGAGGAGGACGTCCCATGCATCGGACCGCGCTCGTCGCCCTCTGCCTGACCGTGGCCTGCCAGCCGGTGGGCTCGTCGGGTGGACCCTCAATCATCATCACCGCCGACGGCGGCGCGGGCGCGGGCGGTGTTCCGGGTGCGGGCGGCGCGCCGGGCGCGGG
>CALBMW010000766.1 GCA_937896275.1 uncultured Myxococcales bacterium | reverse complement strand
GGGCGCGGCAGCGTCCTGCGCGGCAGCGCCCTGCGCGACCGCCTCGTGCACGACCGGCGCGGCCGCCGGGGCGGCGAGAGGGGGCGCCGAAGCGGCCGGGCTCCGTGAAGAATCGACGGCCGGCAGGGCTTCGCCCCCCCCCGTCTCCCCGGTCCTCCACAGGGCGACGCCGCCGACGACGAGCGCCAGCACAGCGCCCGCCGCCAGGAGCGGGCCGCTGCCCCGCCGAGGGGCCGCGGGCGTCGGCGCGACGCTCAGGTTGTCGAGGCTGACCTGCCCCATGATGCCCGAGCCGATCGTCTTCTCGAAGCCGCTGGGCGGCTGCATCGTCGGCGCGCTCGCGGACGGCACCGAAGGCGACGACGGCATCCGCGGAAACGACGACGAAGACGCGGCGGCCATGGCGGACGACACCGCCGCCGCCGCGTAGCTGCCCGACGCCAAGCCGGCGTCGTCGGCCGCCGCCATCAGCGCCTCGTTCATGTCGGCCGCCGTCGGGTAGCGTGCCTCCCGATCCTTGGACAAGGTGCGGAAGACCACCTCGCACAGCGCCGGCGGGACGAACACCGGGGGCACCAGCGTCTCGAAAGGCGGCGGCGGCTCCTGAATGTGCTTCACGAGGACCGACAGCAGGCTATCCCCCTCGAAGGGCCGCCGCCCGGACAGCATCTCGTAGAGCATCACCCCGACCGCGTAGAGATCGGCGCGGCCGTCGCAACGCTCGCCCTTGGCCTGCTCGGGCGCCATGTAACCCGGCGTCCCGAAGACCTGACCTGTCTGCGTCAGCCCATTCGCCGAGTCCGCGCCCTCGGTCAGCTTGGCCAACCCGAAGTCCAGCACCTTGAGGAAGTCGGGGTTGCCCGATCGCGGCGACACGATGACGTTCTCGGGCTTGAGATCGCGGTGGATGATGCCGGCGCCGTGGGCCTCCTGCAGGGCGTTGAGGATCTGGTGAGCCATGTGCGCCGCGCGCGCCGGCGGCAGGGCACCGGAGTTCCTGAGCACGGCGGAGAGCGTCTGCCCCGGCACCAGCTCCATCACCAGGTAAAGTTCGCCCTCTGGCGTCTGGCCGAAGTCGTGGATCGTGATGGTGTTGGGATGCGACAGGGCGCTCGCCGCGCGCGCCTCCTGCATGAAGCGCCGCACCGCGTTCTTGTCCGAGGCGACCTCGTGGCCAAGCACCTTGATGGCTACCTTGCGGCCCACGGCGGTCTGCTCGGCGACGAAGACGGCGCCCATGCCGCCCGCCCCCAGCTTCTCGATGACTCGGTATCGACCCTCGATCAGCCTGCCGCGCATCGCGTCGGCCTGCTCGGCGGCGCGGTCGCGCACGATGAGCAACGTCGTGCCGTCGGCTTCGCAGGCCTGCGCGGAGTCGTCGAACTCGCGATCGCACATCGGGCAGATCTTCACGGGACCTCCTACGGTCGCGCAGTCTAGCACCGCGTCCGACCCTTGCGCGACACGCGCGCACTGCTACTTCAGGTCGTCCAGCAGTTGGGTGTTGCCTGCCGGCACCACCGGCACGGCCGCGACGTCCCGCGGCCGGGCCTCGATCGATGGCACCGGATGGCTCTTCCTCGGTGTGACCACGACGCGGCGGCGCGCCGGCGACGCTCGGCCCGCGTCAACCTCCATTGGGCTCGGGCGACCGGTCACCGTCCGGGGCGCGTCCACCGTCACCACCACGACCGCGTCCCGATGGCCAGCGAGCGTGAAGCGCGCCTCGACCCGGCTGCCCGCGTCGACCGCGAGCTGCGCGGGCGTCCTGTCGAAGCGATAGTCCGTCAGCACCCCGCCGGGCTCGACCACCTGCACGGCGACCGCCGCGCCGTCGGGCTCGGAGACCAGCGCCAAGGCGTGCTGCACGCGACCGGCGTCCGCGGCGGGCTCCTGGGCCGCGGGCAGATCAGCGGCGGCGAGCACGGCCCCGTCCGCGG
>CALBMW010000765.1 GCA_937896275.1 uncultured Myxococcales bacterium | reverse complement strand
GTGTTGGGTTGCCACCGGCGGTCCTCGCCCAGCTGCACCAGTCGCAGCCGCCGCAGCGCGGCCTCGGGTCCCAGCGCCAGCTCCAGCCGGGCCCGGTGCGACTCGTCGTCCGCGATCAGCTCCACCGCGAAGCCCGCCGTCGGTTGCTTCACCGAGAAGTCGGCCCAGGCGAAGGTCGAGGCCCGCAGCAGGCCCGGTGATCCCTGCAGGGTGGCCAGCACCAGCAGCAGCTCCAGCGCGTCCTCGTCCAAGCCCGCGTCCCGCCCCAGCCGCGCGGCGGGCAGCGTCGGCGTGTCCGCGCGCCGCTGGGCCTCGTCGCCCCGCTGCCGATCGACACGGCGCTGCACCTCGGCGGGCTGCTCGAAGGCCAAGGGCGGCGCGAGCGGCCCGACCTCGAGCTCGGCGGCGACCTCTTCGACGGTGACGAACAGATCCCCCAGGGTCCCGCCGCCCTGCACGGCGCGGTACCAATACCTCTGCAGATAGCGGGTGAGCAGGGCCTGGACCCGGCGGCGGAGATCGGCGTGGTGGGCGCGGGGATCGTACACGCGAGCTCCTGCGGTGGCGGGGGCCGATGGTAGCTCCCGCGCCTTGCCCGGGTCGAGGCGCGCGGGCTCGCGAGGCCGAACAGGCGGGACGCTACCAGGGTGCACGCGGGAAGGGGAGACGCCCGGTCAGCTCCACCGCGCGCCACCGTTGACCCTCCGGCCGACCCGGCCTAGAGTCGCCGCCATGTATCTCGCCCGCGTCATCGGCACCGCCGTCTGCACCATCAAGTACGAGGGCCTCGGAGGCTACCGCCTGCTCATCGTCGAGCCCCTCGACGACGCGGGCGAGCCCTGCGGCGATCCGCACGTCGCGGTCGACGTCACCCAGGCCGGCCCGGGCGATCACGTCTTCTGCGTGGGCAGCCGCGAGGCGGCGCTGGCGTGCGAGCCGACCTTCGTGCCGGTCGACGCCGCGATCGTCGGCATCGTCGACGAGGTTCACTGCCCATGAAGCTCGCGCGGGTCATCGGCACGGTGGTCAGCACCGTCAAGCACCCCACCTACGCGGGGCGGACGATCCTGCTCTGTCAACCGCTCACGCCCCAGGGCGAGGCCGCGGGCGCGCAGGTGGTGGCCGTCGATCACGCACAAGCCGGGGTCGGGGACCGCGTGCTGGTCCTGACCGAGGGCACGGGCGTGCGGCAGATCCTGGGCGCCGACGCGGGGCCCATTCGCAGCGTGATCGTGGGCATCGTGGACGCGGTGGAGCTCGGGTGACCGAAGCCTCCGCGCGCCGCGAGCTGGTCCGCTACAGCCGGCAGATGCACGCCGCCGGGTGGGTGGCCAACCATGACGGCAATTTGTCGGCGCGGGTGGGGGACGACCGCATCGTCTGCACCCCCACCAGCTTCAGCAAGCTCGACGTGGGCTTGGACGACCTCGTCGTCGTCGACGGCGACGGGCGCAAGATCGGCGGTGCCCAGCGGCCCTTCAGCGAGCTGGTGTTGCACCGCGCGATCTACGACCGTCGGCCGGACGCCCTGGCCGTGGTCCACGCGCACCCACCCTTCGCAACGGCCTTCGGCGTGTCGGGCCGGGCGCTGCCGCACCCCTTCTTGCCCGAGGCCGTGATCTCGCTGGGGGCCGATCTCCCGACCGTGCCGCTCACCGCGCCGGGCGCTCCGGGGGCCGAGGCCCTCGCGCCCTTCGTCCGGCGTTGCGACGCGGTGCTCATCGCGGGCAACGGCGTCCTGACCTGGGGGCCGACGCTCGAGCTGGCCTACCTGCGCTGTGAGCTGGTCGAGCACCTGTGTCGCGTCGCTCACGCGGCGATCGCCCTCGGCGGCCCGCAGCGCCTGCCGGCCGAGCTGACCGCCGAGCTGGTGAAGAAGCGCGTCGCGGCCGGGCTGGCCGCGCCCGAGGAGGGTGGGGGGCGCACCCCCGACCCCATCGAGCGCGCCGCGGCCAAGGCCTTGGCCGGCATCCCATCGGCCGATCCGGCCCTGGTGAGGGCCCTCACCGAGCAGATCGCGCGGACGCTGACAACCCGCTGAATTTACTCGCTAAATCTGGCTGACGTCATGTACCAGGCGCGGCCAGCGCCGACACCCGCACGCGCCCGTCGAGCTTGCGGAGCTTGCCGGCCCCGATGCCCTTGACCTTGGTGAGATCCTCGACCGCCGCGAAGCCGCCGTGGGCCGCGCGCCAGGCGACGATGGCCTTGGCGGTGGCCGGCCCGACGCCAGGCAGCGCCACCAGCTGCTCGACCGTCGCGGTGTTCAGGTCGACGAGATCCGCGGTTCGCGCCGGTCCCTCGTCCCCGCCCGCCTCATGGCCCCGATCAGCGCTCACCAGCGCCTCCGGGCGCTGAGGCTCCTGCCGGGTGGCGATGGCCAGGTGCTCCCCGTCGCTCTCCATCACCACGTCGCCCACCTGCTCGGTGATCAGCACGGGGATGCCCGCCGCCCGCAATCGCGCCACCGTCTCGGGCGCCGGGTGGCCGTAGCGGTTGTCGGCCCCGCACGAGATGACCGCCACCTTGGGGCTCACCGTTCGCAGAAATGGAGGGTGCGTCGCGTAGCGGCTGCCGTGGTGCGCCACCTTCAGCACCATGGCCTTCATCACCGACGGATCGGTTCGCATCAGCCGCTGCTCGGTGTCCTCCTCGGAGTCGCCGGTCAGCAAGAAGCTCACGTCGCGATAGGTCAGCCGCGTCACCACCGAGTTGGCGTTGGGATCGGAGCGCGAGCCTTGGATGAGCGGCTCCTCGGGACCGAGGACCAGCAGCTCCACGTCCTCGCCGAGCGCGATCCTTCGCCCCCGCCGCGCCAGCTTGAAGGGGATCTTCTTCTTCTCGATCAACGCGATCATCTGCTCGTAGGTCGAGGTGGGGTGGGGCACCCCCGAGTCGATCACCATGCCCACGGGAAAGTGCTTCATCACCGCCAAGGCGCCCCCGATGTGATCGGCGTGCGCGTGGGTGTTGACCAGCAGATCGAGGTGATCGACCTCGGCCCGCTCCAGATAGCTCAAGAGCTGCCGGGTGGCCTTGGCTGGCCCGGTGTCGATGAGCACCGTCTTCCCGCCCGGCGCCCGGATGAGGATGCTGTCGCCCTGCCCGACGTCGATGAAGTGCACCTCGAGCCGCGGCCCGACGATCCGCTCGACCAGGCGCACGCCGAGCGCGGCCTTCAGGGCCGCTCGCAGGGTGAAGTCCGGGATGGGCGGCTCGCCCGCTGACGGCGGGGGCTGTCCGGGGGCGCTGATGTCGCCTTGGCCGGAGGGCTCGCCCGCGCCCGGCGGCGGCGGTCCGGGGACGGTGGCGTCGCCCTGACCGGGGGGCAGCGCC
>CALBMW010000764.1 GCA_937896275.1 uncultured Myxococcales bacterium | reverse complement strand
CGTCGGGCGCCGGCGGCGACACGGCGGCTCTCCCCGCGTCGGCGGCCGAGGGTGATTACGCGCCGTCGAGCCGCGTGAACTTCCTCGACATCCCCGGCACCCCCGATGACGCGACGGCCGCAGGCTGTGACCTCTCGGGCGGCAACAACGGCACCGGCCTCGCCGGCGTGCTCGCCCTCGCGGGCGGCGACCTGGGCCAGTTCCTCAACCCCGACGAGATGGGCGACATCAGCCTCCTGCTGCTGGCGAACCTTGCGGGCTGGGATGCCGGCGCCACCGGCAACGAAACGGTCACCGCCGACCTGAACCTGTTCAACGGATCGCTCGGCGACGAGGGCGAGTTCTTCATCGACCCGACGTCGTTCGTCGACGGCGATCCCGCCAACGACCCGCTGATCCACTTCGTCGACGCCTCGGTCGAGAACCAACTGCTGGTGACCCCGCCCTCGCGGTTCTCGCTGTCGTTGCCCATCGTCGAGGGCTTGCCGATCGAGATCGCCCTCGCCGAGACCGAGCTCTTCGCCGACCTGTCGGTCAACGACGTGGGCTTCGAGCTGAAGAACGGCGTCCTGGGCGGCTACCTGGGCCGTGAGTCCATCGTCGAGCTGATCGTCGGCATCCAGACCGCCTGCGCCAGCGACATGCCGCCCTCGCTGTGCGACACGGTCACCGCCGTGCTGCCCATCGACGGCGACCCGGAAGACGTGCTGCCCCTCATCCTGCAGCTCATCGGCGGCTTCGACGCGCGCATCGACGGCGCGACGACCACCGAGTGCGATCCCCTGGCGGCGGACGGCGATCCGACGGCCTGCAACGCGGTCAGCGTGTGCCTGCTCATCGAGACCGAGGCGGTCAAGATCGCCGGCATCACGCCCTGACCTGAGACGCGTCGCCCGCGCCCCGCGCGGGCGGTGAGAGAGGGCCGGCGGTCCCCGCGAGGGGGCGCCGGCCCTTTGCTTTTTCCGCGCCCTCCGAGTGCTCGCCACGGGTGCCACCGGCGGCGCGCGTGCGCTATCCTCCGCGCCCCAGCCTCTCGGAGCCACGGTGCGAGCCAGCCGCCGCCTGACCGACGCCGCGCTGCTGCTCGGCGTGGCCTACCTGCTCACCTTCCTCGTCGTCGCGCTGATCCGCGCGAGCTTCCCCTTCGAGGTGGAGTGGATGGAGGGCGGCATGGTGACGCACGCCGCCCGCCTTCTGGACGGTGAGCGCATCTACGCCCCGCCGAGCGCCGACTTCGTCCCCTTCTTCTATACGCCCGGCTACCCGGCGGTCCTGGCCGCGCTGGCGAGGGTCACGGGCGATCTGAACTTCGCGCTCGCCCGCGGGGTGTCGATCCTCGCCACGCTGGCCACGATGGGCCTGTTGTTCCGCATCGGGCAGCGCGAGGCGGGGTGGCGCAGCGGCCTGCTCGCGGTCGGCCTCTATGCGGCCCTGTTCCGCACCAACGGCGCGTTCTACGACCTGGCCCGCCCTGACGCGCTCTTCATCGCGCTGGTCGCCGCCGCGGTGTACGTCGCCCGCTACCGGCCCACGGCCCTGGGCGCCACGGCCGCCGCGCTGCTCTTCGTGGCCGGCTTCTTCACCAAGCAGACCACCAGCGTCTTCGTACCGGCCACCGCCCTCTACCTGCTGTGGCGCGACTGGCGGCACGGGCTGCTCTTCCTGGTCGTCGCGTTCGGGGGCGCCGCGCTCGGCGTCCGGCTCATCGACCGCGCCCACGACGGGTGGTTTTGGACCTTCATCTTCGAGGGCCATCAGGGCCACCTTTTCTATTGGAAGAACATCCTGCTCGAGTATTGGCGCGACGTTCTCTTCCTCGCGCCGCTGCTTCTGCTGCTGCCGCTCTTGTGGCTGGGCTACAAGGTGCCGGTCGCCGCCCTCAGCGTCCCCCTCGCGGCCTGGTGGACCTACGCCTTCATCTTCCGCGCGAGCACGCTCGACTACGTGCCCCACATGTACTACCGCGAGCTCTGGTACGAGACGCCGCGCTGGCTGGTGCTGGTGCCGCCGGTACTCATCGCGGCGCTGCTGCTGGCATACCGCGCCCTCAACGGCGCCCGACTGCGGCCGCGCACCGACGGGTTCTGGCTGCTGATGTTCGTCGCCGGGGTCGGCTCGAGCGGCCTGAACCACAGCACGCAGTGGGCCTACGCGAATTGCTTCATGCCGCTGTCGCTCTTCGCGTGCGCGCTCATTCCGCTGGCCCTGCGCGATCTCACCGAGCCCGCCCCCGAGGCGCCGCGTCCGCGCGCCGCGTGGCTCGTGCCGCTCGCGGTGCTGGTGCAGCTCGTCGCGTGGTACTACCGCCCGTCCGCTCAGGTGCCGGGCGCTGCCGATCGGGCGGCCCTCACCCAGCTTGACGCCGAGCTCGCCGGCGTCGACGGCAAGGTGCTCTTCCCGGCTCACCCGCTGTACAGCTGGCACCGCGACGGCAAGGTCCACGTGCACCAGATGGGCATCCAGGACGTGGCCTTCATGGGCGGCGTCGAGGATCTGCACGCGCGGCTGCGGGCCCACGAGTGGGCGGCGGTCGTGATCGACGAGCAGAACCAGGTGCCGGGCCTCGAGCCCTCCTACTACCTGGGCGAGCGCTTCGCGTGGCCAACGCGCGACGCCCTGCGCACCAAGACCGGCTTCCTCGTGCGCCCCGCCCAGGTCTGGTACGCCCAGGATCCCGTCGAGCGTTGGCTGGCCGACGGCGTCACGGCCAACTTCGAGGGCGGCGCCTACCTCGGCTGGACGGCCCAGGGCGAGGCCTGGGGCGACGCACCCTCCCGCCGCCCCTTGCGGGGCCGCCAAGGTGTCTTCGCCGCGCTCAGCGGACCGCCCTCCGCGAAGGGCACCCTGCGCTCCGCCCCGTTCACGCTCCGGCACGCGCGCCTGACCTACCTGATGGCCGCCCGCGGCATCGGCCGAGCCTACGTGCAGGTGCGCGCCGATGGCGAAGTGATCGCGCGCGGCGCCCGCCTGCGCCAGCCGCGCTTGCAGCTCACCCGGCAGGCGATCGACCTCAGCGCCTTCGTCGGCCGCACGGTGCAGATCGAGCTGCTCGACGGGGACGCGCAGGGCGAGATGGCCATCGATGACCTGCGCTTGAAGGATTGAGAGCCCCACCCATCCGTTTCGACAGGGTTTTTCGGCCCTGAGCGGACCGCGTCTATACTCGGCCTCGTGCGCTCTCCCCTACCCCGCGCCTTGTTCCACGGCCTCTTCCTGGCCGCCGTGCTGCTCGGCGTCGTCGAGGCCCTGCACCTGGGCATCTACGCACCCGCCGGACTGGATCGCGCTGGCCAGACGCTGGCGGCGCTCTACGTGCTGGCACCCTTCGCGGTGGTC
>CALBMW010000763.1 GCA_937896275.1 uncultured Myxococcales bacterium | reverse complement strand
CATGTTCAGGTCGAGCAGCACCAAGTCCGGGAGGGGCGGCGGTGCACCGCCGGCGTAGGGTCCCGTCCCGAACAGGTAGTCGATGGCCTCGATGCCATCTCGCGCGACCACCGTGCGGCCCTGCACCTTGCCCCGCTGCAACGCGCGGATGCACAGCATCTCGTCGTCCGGGTTGTCCTCGACCAGCAGGAGTATGTGATCCGCGGTGCTCGATGCTGTCCCCGACTCGGATGCGGTGCTCATTTCGGGCGGCCTCTGCTCTGGCCGGGGAGAGTAAACCGGAACGTCGCACCGCCGTCGACCGTTCCCTCGCCCGAGATCCAGCCGCCATGGCGTCGCACGATCTCCCGACACGCGGCCAGGCCCACACCGTGCCCGCGTGCCTCGACCTCCTGATGAAGGCGTTGAAAGGGCTCGAAGAGCTTGTCGGCGTATGCCATGTCGAACCCACCGCCGTTGTCCGAGATAAAGAAGACGCTCTCTTCCCCCACGATCCGGCGGCCGAACTCGATACGCGGGTTCGGCCGAACGTGGCTGAACTTCCAGGCGTTGTCGAGCAGGTTCTGAAGCAGGCGGAAGATCAGCCGCGCGTCACCCTCGGCGCAAAGACCGGGCTCGATGATGATTTCGGCGCGATGGTTGGGCGCAGCGGCCTCGAGCGATTGTGTGATCTCGCGAGCCATCACGTCGAGCTCGACCTTCTCGTGGGAAAGGGGCGCGCGACCGATCCGGCCGAGCTCGAGGATGGCGTCGATGAGGTGCCCCATGCGCTGGGCGTTCGTCCGGATGCGTTCCAGGAATCCGAGCGCCTCGGCGTCGAGCGTGTCCTGGTAGTCATCGAGCAGGACCTGGCTGTAGCCGTCGATCGCCCGCAGTGGAGTCCGCAGGTCGTGCGAGGCAGAGAACGTGAACGCGCGCATCTCGGTCAGGGCCACGGCCAAGTCGGTGGTGCGCTCTGCGACGCGGGCCTCGAGCTCCGCGTTGGCGGCGCGCACGGCGTCGGCGGCCTGAGTGCGCTCGCGCGCCATGCGCAGGTGAGCGCGCACCCGCGCGCGCAGCTCGTGGGACGAGAAAGGCTTCGCGAGATAGTCGTCCGCGCCAGCGGCCAGGCCGTCCACGGTCGCCTCTTGGTCGGCGCGGGCCGAGATGAGGATGACCGGCAACGTCGAGGTCTCCGGGTCGTCGCGCAGAGCGTGCAGGAGCCCGACGCCGTCGAGCCTTGGCATCATCACGTCCGACAGCACCAGGTCGGGGCGCGCGGCCCGAATCATATCGAGCGCGACGACCCCGTCGGGCGCCGTACGCACCGCGTAGTCCTTCGAGAGCAGGCGCGTCACGTGGGCGCGCATTTCCGGATTGTCTTCGACGACCAGCACACGGGAGCGCCGGTCTCGGTCATCGTCTGTCCAGTCGTCGTGGAGCGTCGGCTCGACGACCTCGCCGCGCCCTTCGGCCGCCACGAGCCAGGCCGCGCGCGCGAGGCGCTCGGGGTCTGTCGGGTCGTTCCCCCAGTCTGGCACCGGCGTCCACAGCGGCCCGTCGATGGACGCGGCGCGGCAGGGGATGGAGACCGTGAAGACCGACCCCTCGCCAACCTCGCTCCTGACCTCGACGCGGCCCCCCAGCAGCCTGGCGTGCTCCCTCACGAGGGCGAGTCCGAGACCCGTGCTGTCGTGGCTCCGCGCACGGACGCCGGCGACTCGATAGAAACGCTCGAACACGCGGGGCAGATCGTCCGCGGGGATGCCGTGACCGGTGTCGCGAATCGTCAGATGAAGGTCGTGGTCGTCGCGACGGAGCGAGACCGAGATGGTGCCATCCTGCGTGTACTTCAGGGCGTTGGACAGCAAATTGAGGAGGATCCTGTCCCACAACTCTCGGTCCACCAGGACGGGCGCCCCCAGGCTGGGGCAGTCCACCTCGAGAGCGAGGCCTACGCGCTCGATCGCGGTTCGAAATCCGCCCGCCACCGACGCTGTCTGGGCAGCGAGGTCCGTGGGGACGAGGTTCGGTCGAACGCGGCGCCCCTCGTCCCGCGTGAGGCGGGAGAAGTCGAGGAGCGAGTTGACGAGATTGAGAAGACGAAGGCCGTTGGTGTGAACCGCCCGCAGCCCGTCGCCGTCGAGCAGGACCAGGTCGGAAGCCAGGGCCTCCTCGGTATGTCCGAGCAGCAGCGTCAGCGGGGTCCGGAACTCGTGGCTGATGTTGTCGAAGAAGGCCGACTTCGCCCGATCGAGCTCAGTGAGCTGCGCCGCACGAAGCGCCTCGCCCTCGTGCGCGTGGGCGTTGGCCATCGCGGCTCCCATGTGCCCGGCCAGCCGCTCGAGGAACTCGCGGTAGCCCTCGTCGAACGCGCGTCGCGGGCTGATCCCGAACAAGAGAACGGCGCCGACGCCGGTGTGTCCCGCCAGCTGAACCGGCATGACCCAGCTCTCTCGAACGCACTCGGGCCATGGCTGCGCGACGATGAAGTCCGAGGCGGGCCCATCCGGTCGGGTGGCCTGCGCCGGACGTCCCGTCTGCACCGCGGTCGTGACCGCGCGCTGGCAGGCGCCGTCCGCTTCGAGGACCAGGTCGATCGTCTCGGGCGCCATCGGGTGACCCTCTGGCAAGCCCACCATCCCGATCCGCTGCGCCCGGTGACCTTGGGCATGCACTTGGTAGACGACGCCGTACGGGACGTCGGCGGGATCGGCGGAAAAGGCGTTGAGGGCGCCTGCGCAGACGGCCGCGATCGTCTGTGCGTGGGCGGTATCCGAGAGCAGCGTGCGCGCGCACCGCGCCCGCCGCTCGTTGAGCACGCGGTAGGTCGTCTCGGTCGCGAAGTTGACCAGGCCCCCGACGGTGCCGCGGCCTCCCCAGGCGGCGCTGAGGTTGAAGCTGAAGTAGCACTCCTCGACGTAGCCATGGCGCTCCATGAAATACACGGAATCCTCGAACCAGACACCCTGGCCCGTCTCGCGTATCTGCTGCCACATCGGTCCGATCGCGTGCCAGATTTCGGCCCAAACCTCTTGGCCCGGGCGGCCGAGGCATCCCGGATGCTTGTCTCCGACCATGGGGCGGAAGGCATCGTTGTAAAACATCGTGTACTTGGGACCCCAGTAGAGCGCGAACGGCAGCTTGAAGTTCAGGCAGATGCTGACCGCGGACTTGAGGCCGTCCGGCCAGGTCTCGGGCGGGCCGAGGTCACTCGTCGACCAGTCATGGGCCCGCATGAGCTCAGCCATCTCGCAGTCGCCCGCGAAGGGCTGTTCGGCGCTCTCCCCTGGAGTGTCCGTCGGACTCGGCATCGTCCGTGGTTCTACTCGGCGTGGTCGTCGAGTGCGAGAGTAAGGTTCGGTCGACGAGCCGTCAACGGTGTCCAGGTCGCTCGCCGAGCGACGCGGGCAGCAAGGTGCCCGCGCGCGGTGCGGCGCGGAGCGTGTGGCGGGCAGAGCACCATCCCGTCGCCGGTGGGGTCACGACGACGGACGCACACCGCGCTGTCTGGCACACCGCGCTGTCCGGCACACCGCGCTGTCCGGCACACCGCGCTGTCCGGCACACCGCGCTGTCCGGCACACCGCGCTGTCCGGCGAGCGCCCGCGCACGAGCCTCTGACCCGCCGGCCCCGCCGCGGCGTGCTGTCGTGTGCGAGGACCGCGTCCCGCCGCGGACCTGGCCGTCGCGCGTCTGCAGGCGGCGCCCCGCACGACAGTCAGGGCAGAGTCGCACCGAGGCCGACGGCGCCCCGGTCAACCCGGCATGACCGGTGACCCCCCACTTCCGGCTGTCGCGCCGGCCGCCTGCGGCGCTACCATCGGCCCGATGCACGTACCACGCTTCGCAACGCTGGCGGCGATCGCCCTGGCAGTCCTGCTCGGCTGCGCGCCGGCCGACCTGAGCGCCGTTGAAATGGACGGGGACGCCGACACGGGGTCGGGTCGGCTCGGCGTAGGCGACGGCCTCGACTTCGGTCGGTCGCTGGAGTTTGGCGCGCCGGCCCCGGACGCCCGGCCGGACCAGCCTGACGACGCCCGTGAGGACGCCCGGCCCGTCGCCGAGAGCCTCGACCAGGGGAGCCGGCCGAGCGTCGAAGACGCATGGACCCCGCCCACCGTGACCGACCCGGACGCGGCGCCGCCCCCGCCGCCCCCCGAGCCCGACGCGGCGCCTCCGCCCCCTCCACCGCCCGCCGGCTGCGACTGCTATTACGGCGACGGCCTTTACTGCGCCACCGGCGTGCGCGACGAGGCGGGCGGGCGTGGCTGTCAGGTGGCCCTCGCCCACGAGCGGCCCGACGCGGTGCTCCGCTGTTCAGGCGGCGCCTGGAGCGTCGAGCGGGACTGCGCCGAGGGCTGCGTCGTGGCACCGCCCGGACAGGCCGACGCCTGCAGGGCTGGCCCCGACGACGGTCAGTACCGCCTGCCCTGGACCTGCGGCGCGACCTACCGCTGCACTCAGGGCACCGCCGGCGACATCTGCGGCGGCGGCACGGGCAGTCACACCGGGCGCCAGAACTTCGCCTTCGACTTCGGCATGCCCAGCGGCACCGAGGTGCGGGCTGCCCGTGGCGGCGAGGTGGCCTTCGCCGACAACCTCGTCGGCCCGGGCCAGGGCTGCTTCGACGGGTGCAACGACCAGGCGTGCTGCAACGCGTGCCTGAACTCGGGCAACCGCGTGGTGGTGCGGCACGGCGATGGCACCAGCGCGCTCTACCTGCACCTGGAGCGCGCGACCGTCGCGGTCGGCCAGCCGGTGTCGGCCGGCGATCTGCTGGGTCGGTCCGGCACGAGCGGCTGCGCCTTCGGGGCCCACTTGCACTTCCAACTGCAGGCCGACTGCGGCATCTGGTTCTGCGACTCGCGCGCGGTCAGCTTCGCCGAGCACGGCGGCATGGCGTGCGGGGTCCAGGTGCCGTCCCAGAACTGCCCCTGAGGCGGGGTCGACGCCCGCCCGACTCAGCGACACTCGTCCTCGAAGGACTCTCGGCAGCCGTCCTCCTCGCCCGCGCCGTCGCCGGCGTCATCGCAGTCGCAGACGCCGTCGCAGGCCCACTCGAAGGTGCCCGTGCGGAAGAAGACGTCCTGCTGACGGATCGAGGGACCCAGCACGCGCACGCGGTCGTGGGGATCGCAGCCCTCGGCCGCGGGCACGTTCTCGAGGGGCTCGGGCGGAAGGCCGAAGTCGTACTCCACGAGGGCCGAGCCAACGCTCAGGGGGGCGTCCGCCTGATCGATGCCGAACAGGTCGCGCAGGACGGGGCGCGCCGGATCGTCGGAGCGCAGGAGCATCGCGCCGATGGCTCGCGCCATCACGTGGGCGGCGCGGGTCGTGACCTGGTGATCGCCCAGGGCGTCGTTGAGCAGCACCCGGTGCGGGGGCGTCCCGGGCAGCGGATCAGTGGCCAGGTGACGGACGAAGCCCGAGGGCTCGGTGCGGTCCCAGTGAAGCTGGATGACTCCGAGCAAGAGCTGCACGTCCCGGTCGTCGCCGTAGCTCGCGGCAAGGATGGAGCCGTACATCGGCCAATCGACGCTGCGGTTCAGCAGCAGGCTGTAGGGCGTGCCGAACTCGGCCAGCAGCCCCCGCGTCACGTCGGTCGAGACGCTCATGTAGGTGCCGCCCATGATGCCGCCCTGACTGTCGCCCCGATAGAAGCGCAAGGTCGGATCGATCGCACCCGGCGGAAGAATCACCGCGCCGTCGGGGCCGGCGATGCCATCACGCGCCACGCGCCCGATCATCATGCGCATCGCGAGCAGCTGGTTGACCATGCCTTGCACCTGGCGGTCGACGAAGCCCTTGACGAGCTCCGGCCGCACCGCGAGGGCCTCGGCGGCGAGGTCCGTGTCCGCGTCGCTGAAGCCGAAGTAGTCCACCGCGATCGTCACGTAGCCGTCCGCCGCCATGCGGGCGAGGTAGCCGTTGCGCCCCTCGTTCTTGCCACCGAACAGACCGTGACCGTTCTGCAGCACGCCGAGCGGGACGTCACCCCCTTCGAAGGCGACGCGCGGGATCTGCACCAGCACGTCCATGTCCATCCAGCCGTTCTGTTGGGGCACGCCGGCCTCGTCGCGCATCAGGTGCGGCACGGGATCGCCGGCCATGAAGGTCGTCGCGTTCAGGAATGCGGGAACGCGCGTGGTGAGGATGAGGCGCTTGGAGATGTACTCGTTGGGGTCGTCCTCGACCGAGGTGACGGTGTACTCGGGCCCGTCCGGGCCGACCACCGCCAGCGCCGCGTCCCGCACCGCGATCATGGGACCTGTGATGCTCGCGGTGCTGCC
>CALBMW010000762.1 GCA_937896275.1 uncultured Myxococcales bacterium | reverse complement strand
GTCCGCCCCGATCGCGGCGACCGCGCCCAGGAGCCAGAGGGGCAGCCCCAGCAGCCCTGCGACCGCGAGCCCGAAGCCCAGCACCTGGCCCGCGCTGCCCAGGGTGGTGTCGCCGCCCAGCAGTGTGCGCGCGACCTCGAAGGCGACCATGAGCGCCGCCGCGAGCGCGGCGGAGGCGCCGTAGCGCAGCAGACCTTGCATCATCGGGGCGAGCTCACTGCACGCGCAGATCGAAGGGGTACCGGAGGACCTGCACGCCGCCGGGGGGCGGCGGAAAACGCCACCGGTGGGCACGCTCCCGGATGCAGATGCCGACCGACTTGTCGGACAAGGTGTCCTGCACCACGGCCGTCGCGGTCGGGGCGCCGTCGCGCCCCAGCGTCCATTGCAGGACGATGCGCCCGGCCACGGAGGGATCCTTCAGCGCGACGCGGCCGTAGCAGTCCTCGACGTCGCCGGTGTGGGAACGAATGGTCTGCATCGGGGTGATCGGCCTGCTCGGCGCCGTCGAGGCGGCGCCCGACGGCGCGGCGCCCGACGGCGCGGCGGCCTTGGGCGACACCGGCTTGGGCGACCCGGGCTTGCGGCCCGGGCGTCTTGGCTTCGTCCCCGGCGGCTCGACCACCTCGACGCCGCCATCGGAGAGCTCGATCTCGATGCGGGGCTGGCCCATCGTGATCTTGATGGGCTGAAAGTCCGGCTCAGAGGCGTCCGCCACCGGCGCGGCGTCAACCGGCGGGGGGACGGCGGGCGGCGGGGCCTGCTCGGTGCAGCCCGCGAGGCTCAACAGCAGGATCCAGGTGATCCGCGGCGAGACGGCGGCCGTCAAGGATCCTCCCCTGCGCCGCTGGCCCAGTCGAAGGCCCGCACCTGGGGGTGTCGGGCGTACCAAGCGAGCACGGCGGCCTGCCGATCGTCGTCGCCCCGCGCAGCGTAGGCCGTGACCAGATCGTCCGCGACCCGCGCGGCGTTCGGATCCACGAAGGCCGGACCGACGGAGAAGCCCGGCCACGGCGAGTCGGCGGGGGCCTCGGCGTCGGCCTGCAGACGGGCGAAGGGCTCGACGCGGTACCACGGGACCGCACACCGATTCACGAAGCCGACCAGATCGGGCTCCTTGGGGCTGGGATCGCCGGTGGGCACCAGGCCGAGGGCGAAGTGCATCAGGTGCGCGCCGGCCTCACGCCAGGGGCGCGTCAAGGTCGCGGCCTCGACGGGCCCCTTGACCGCGGCGCTGCACAGCAGGACCCGTTGGCCGGACGCGGGGGTCTCGATGCAGGGCAGACCCAGGATGCGCCCGACCGCGATCGCCACCGGCGCGTGGTGCGCGCCCAGCCCCGCCACGCCGTCGAACCGCCAGCCGCGGCGCGCGCGGAGCGTCACCAGCCGTCCAAGGGTGAGCGCGCAGTGACGCGGCGTGAGGAGCGCGTACCGGCTGTTGTTGAGCCGCAGCCCGCCATCGCCCAGCGTCCCCAGGACGAGGGTGCCGCCAAAGAGGTAGCGCACCGTCCGCGGATCGTCGAGGCGCTCGTCACGGGCGAACTCCCGGTAACGCGGCAGCGCCTCGAGCAGTTGCACGGCGCTCTCGTCATCCCGCACGCAGTCCAGCTCGGCGGCGGCCTCGTCGTAGCGCCCCAGCGCCAGCAGCATGCGCCCCAGGTTCACGCGCACGTGGGGATCACCCCCCAAGGCCACCGTGCGGTAGTCGGCCAGCGCCTCCTCGAAGTGGCGAAGCCGGCCATGCACGTAAGCCCGCCACTCGATCACCTGCGGGTCGGCTCCGAAGCTGGCCGCGCTGTCCAGCAGCTCGAGGGCCTCTTGGTGGCGACCTCGGGTAGCCTCGATGCGCGCCAAGGCGAGGTAGGGGTCCGAGAAGTCGGGCTTCAGCTCGCAGGCCTTCCGGTAGGCCTCGATGGCGTCGGCCACACGCTCCTGCAACTCGAACTGCCGCCCTCGCTCGAAGAGCTTGCGCGCGAGCTGTCGCATCACGGTGAGGACTCCTGGCCCTCGCGCGCATCGTCGACGAGCGGCTCCGCGTCCCAGGACGGCACCGCGACGCCCGGCGGCACGGCGATGCGCAGGGCCTGGCGGCCGAGCACGCCGCCGTCGAAGGCGTAGGTGCGGCCGGGGCGCAGGTACTCGGGCGCCACCAGGCCGCGGGTGATGCTGCGTGCCAGGGCGAGGCGCATCGCGGCCCTCCGCGACGGCGCCTCATCGGGCGCCTCGGCCGGAGGCGCGCCGCGTACCGGGGCC
>CALBMW010000761.1 GCA_937896275.1 uncultured Myxococcales bacterium | reverse complement strand
CGGGCGCCGAGGGTCTCGAGCTCGTCGGGGCCGAGCGCCTTGACGGTCGCCATCGTGCCCACCGGCATGAAGACCGGCGTCTCGACCTCGCCGTGCGCGGTGAGATACCGGCCGGCGCGCGCGTGGGTGTCGGGGCAGGTGTGCTCGACGCGGAACTTCAGGTCCATCGGGCCCCCTCGCGGCGGAGCAGCATGGCGTCGCCGTAGCTGAAGAAGCGCAGGCGCGCCGAGACGGCGGCGCGGTAGGCGCCCATCACGCGGTCGTGGCCGCCCAAGGCGCTGACCAGCATAAGCAGCGTGCTCTCCGGCAGGTGGAAGTTCGTGATCAGCCCGTCGATCACCCGGAAGTCGAAGCCAGGGCGGATGAACAGCGCGGTGCGGTCGGCCGCCGGGTCGCGGGCGTGGCTCTCGAGCGCGCGGACCACCGTGGTGCCCACCGCGACCACCGGGCGGCCGCTCTCGAGGGCGGCGCGGGTGGCCGGGGGCACCGAGAAGCGCTCGCTGTGCATCACGTGGGTGTCGAGGTCGTCGGCGCGCACCGGCAGGAAGGTGCCCAGGCCCACGTGGAGCGTCACGGTGTGCACGTCGACCCCGCGCGCGCGGAGGGCGTCGAGGAGGACCGGCGTGAAGTGCAGGCCCGCCGTAGGCGCAGCGACCGCCCCGGGCGCGCGGGCGAAGACGGTCTGGTAGCGGCCGCGATCGGAGGCCTCGGGGGCGCGCTCGATATAAGGCGGGAGGGGCACCTCCCCCACCGCGTCGAGCCAGGGCCACAGCGCGTCGACGCCCTCGAGGGCGAGCTCGACGGTGCCATCGGCCCGGCGCTCGACGAGGACCGCGCGGGCACCGCCGGGCAGAGTCAGGGCCGCTCCGCCGCGCAGGCGCTTGCCCCGGACCAGCGCCAGCACGCGGCCCTCGGGCAGGGGCTCGACGATGAAGACCTCGACGGCGCCGCCGCTCTCCTTGTGGCCCCTCACCCGGGCGGGCACCACGCGGGTGTCGTTGACCACCAGCACCTCGCCGCCGCGGAAGGCGTCGAGGATGCCCGCGAAGGGGCCGATCGTGGGTGGGCCCTCTGGGTGCACGCGGAGCAGCCGACTGCCGTCGCGCGCGTCGGCCGGGCGCTGAGCCACCAGCTCCGGGGGCAGGTCGTAGTGGAAGTCTTCGCGTCGCACGGGGCGCGGAAGCTAGCGCACCCTGAACGTGAAAACCACCGACTGCGGGCGGGCGTCGTGAGCGTGGTCGGGGGGCGCAGGTTGGTGCTATCTAGGGGCCATGGCACGCACGCGCGAAGAGATGGCGATCCGGGCCGCGCAGGAGCTGCGCGCCGGCGACGTGGTCAACCTGGGCATCGGCATCCCGTTGCTGGTGGCGAATCACCTGCCCCCGGGGGTGCAGGTGTGGTTGCACAGCGAGAACGGGCTGCTGGGCATGGGGCCCTTCCCCTACGAGGGTGAGGCGGATCCGAAGATGATCAACGCCGGCAAGCAGACGGTCACCGTGCTGCCCGGCGGCAGCGTCTTCGACAGCGCGCTGAGCTTCGCGATGATCCGCGGCGGGCACGTGGACGTGGCCATCCTGGGGGGCATGGAGGTCAGCGAGTCCGGCGACCTGGCCAACTGGATGATCCCCGGCAAGCGCGTCAACGGCATGGGCGGGGCGATGGATCTGGTCAGCGGCGCGAAGCGCGTGATCGTGCTGATGAGCCACGCCTCCAAGGAGGGCGAGCCCAAGCTGGTGGCGCGCTGCGCGCTGCCGCTGACCGGGGTGCGCTGCGTGCACCGGGTGATCACCGAGCTGGCCACCGTGGACATCGGCCCGGCGGGCTTCGTGCTCGTGGACGTGGCCGACGGGCACACCGCCGACGAGGTGCGCGCCCTCACCGGCGCGGCGTTGGCCTGAGGCCTGTCACGGCGTGGGGCGCGGCCGGGTCGTCAGGTGCTCGATGGGGTCCTCATAGTCCCGACCCTGGAAGATGCGCTGCACGAAGACGCCCGGCAGGTGGATATCCTCCGGCCCCAGCGCGCCGAGCGGCACCAGCTCGTCCACCTCGACCACAGTCACCCGCGCCGCCATCGCCATCTGGGGGCCGAAGTTGCGCGCCGTCCCCTTGAAACGCAGGTTGCCGAAGGGATCGCCCCACTCGGCACGCACGAGGGCGAAGTCCGCCCGCAGCGGCGCCTCGAAGATGTAGCGCTTGCCGTCGATGATGCGCTCCTCCTTGCCGTCGGCCACCACCGTGCCGACGCCGGTCGGGGTGAAGAAGCCCCCCAGCCCCGCGCCGCCCGCCCGAATGCGCTCGGCCAGCGTCCCCTGCGGGCAGAGCTCGACGTCGATCTCGCCGGCCAGGTACTGCGCCTGCAGGTCGGGGTTGCCGCCGATGTAGCTGCCGATGACCCTCGACACCTTGCGCTGCTGAAGGAGCACCGCGAGGCCCTTCCCCTGGTTGCCGCAGTTGTTGCTGATGATCGTGAGGCCCCCCACCGCGCGCCGCGCGAGCTCGCGGATACAGCTCTCGGGGTTGCCGCAGAGGCCGAAGCCGCTGGCCATGATGCTCGCGCCGTCGCCCAGGTCGTGCAGCGCGGCGGCCGCGTCGGGGAAGACCTTGGTGTGGCTCACGTGGCGCCTCCGGCGGTGGCCTCGGTGAGCGCGTCGTCGATCCGCGCGAGGCCCTCGCGCAGATCCTCGGCCGAGATGCACAGCGGCGGCGCGACGAAGAGGAAGTTGCCGTTGAGCGCGGCGTGCACGCGGCGCGCGCGCAACGCCTGCTTGACGCGGTGGCCCACCGAGCCCGGCGTGGCGGACTTGCCGTAGGGCACGATGGGCGTCTTCGTCTCGCGATCCAGCACCAGCTCGAGCGTGCCGAACAGCCCGATGCTGCGCGCGTCGCCGACGATCCCGTGGCGCGCCTTCAAGCGCTCGAGGCCCTCACCCAGCACGGGATCCAGCCCGGCGGCGTGCTCGATCAGCCGGTCCTGCTCGTAGACCCCGATGGTGGCCAGCGCCGCCGCGCAGCTGATCGGGTGGGCGTAGCTCGTCAGGCCGCACCAGAGCGTCTCGTCGTCGAAGCGGGCCGCGATGGAGGCGCGCAGCCCCACCGCGCCCAGCGGGGCGTAGCCGCTCGTCAGCCCCTTGGCCATGGTGATCATGTCCGGGACGACCCCCCAGTGGTCCACGGCGAACCAGCGGCCGGTGCGCCCGAAGCCGCTGAAGACCTCGTCGGCCACGAGCAGGATGCCGTGGCGATCGCAGATGGCGCGCACCATCGGCCAATACTCGGGGGGCGGCACGAAGCCACCGTTGGCGCCGGTCACGCCCTCGAGGAAGATCGCCGCCACGGTCGAGGGATCCTCCAGCTCGAGCAGCGTCTCGAGGTGGCTGGCGCAGCGGACACCGCAGCTCGTCGGCTCGAGGCCGAAGGGGCAGCGGTAGCAATAGGGATCCTCGGCGCGCAGGACACCCCACAGGCCCGGCTCGAGCGGCGGACGGCGGTGGTCGCCGGTGAGCGAGAGCGCGCCCATGGTCGCGCCGTGGTAGCTGCGTCGGCGTGCCACGACCTTGGCGCGACCGGTCACCAACCGCGCGATCTTGAAGGCGTTTTCGTTCGCCTCGGCGCCCGACAGGCAGAGAAAGAAGCGGTCGATGCCGGGCGGCGTGACGCGGGCGAGCGCCTCTCCGAGCGCGGCCTTGGCCTCGAACACGGCGGCCGGGTGGGCGCAGGCCAGTTCGTCCGCCTGACGCTTGATGGCGTCGACGATGCGACGGTCGCCGTGGCCGGCGTTGACGTTGAAGACCTGGCTCTCGAAGTCGAGCCAGCGCTCGCCGGCGTGGTCGATGAACCAGGCGCCTTCGCCGCGGGCGATGGGCAGGGGCGCGGCGCGGTCCTGGGCGCTCCAGGTGTAGAGCACGTGCCGGCGCTGGCGGGCCTCGAGATCGTCGCTCACGGGTGGACGTCGATCACGGTCGGTGACGACCGATCCATGGGGCCCGCGTGGGCGAGCACCCGGTGGTTGCGCAGATCGAAGAGCACGCCGCCCACCGTCCGAACCGTCCATGGATCATCGGGATCCACCGGCGGCCGGATGCGCGCCGGATCCAGGCGCCCCAGGCCGAACCAGAGCGCCCCCTGATCGGTCGGCGTGCGCACCAGCCACCGGCTGAGCGCCTGGTAGCGCTCGGGGCTGGTGCTCGCCACGGGCAGCGGGAGCTGGTAGCGGCGCAGGTCCGGGTCGACGTAGTGGTTGGTGTGCCAGAACGCGGCCTTCGGATCGGCGTGCACCTGGGTGATGCGGGTGGCGGTCGCCTCGAAGGCGAACGAGGCCTTGGCGTCGGCCACCAGCCAGGCTCGCCCGCCGCACCGCGGGGCGTCCCGCAGCACCTCGGTGGCCTCGACGGCGCTGGTGCAGAGCAACATGCGGCGAAGGATGGCCGGCCAGATCACCCCGACGCGGCTGTCGCTGGCGGTGAGGTCGTTGACGCACACCCCCACACCGTAGGCGTTCATGCCGCACAGCGCCGGGCTGCCGGTCAGCGTGAGCAGGACCGCGGGCGGCCCGTCGGGCGGCTGCAGGCGGACGACGCGCAGGAAGGGCGCATAAAGCGCGGGCAAGTCCCAGGTCTGGGCCAGCGCCGGGCCGTCGGGCAGCGGCGCGTAGAGGGCGCTGCACCCGCCCAGGCTGGCCCCGATGTCCTCGAGATCGTCGATGCCGCCCAGGGCGACGAGCTGCCAGGGCTCGAGGCCCGCCTCGGCGGCGAAGGCGACCAGCTCGGCGTGCACGCCGGGATCGAAGGCGGCCAGCGGCTCGAGGTGCGCCCGGGCCAGCGCGGCCCGCTCCGAGGCGCGCCGGATTCGGCTCGCGCGACGGGCGGCGCGCCACCGCAGACCGAAAAGGCTGCACGCGTCGGCCCCCCAGGCCGCGCCGAGCAGGCGCCCGGCCTCGGCATAGGTGACCTGCCCGACGTCGTGGACCGAGACTCCCATCAGCAGACCTCCAGGGCGGCGCGCAGGCGCGCCAAGTCGTCGTCGGTGACCGTGAGCGGGGGGGCGATCACCAGCACCCCGGGGGCCGGCGCGCCGACGTCGATGTCCGCCGTCGCCAGCGCCGCCCGGCGCGCCCGCGCCCGCTCGGGGTCGCTGGTGAGCACCCGATAGAGGCCGGCCCCGCCCGCCTCGATCCCAGCCCCCCTCAGGACCGCGTCCAGGGCGCGGATCCGGCCCGCCACGTCCAGGCGGTGCGCGACGTTCATCTGTCGCAGCAGCCGGGTGGCC
>CALBMW010000760.1 GCA_937896275.1 uncultured Myxococcales bacterium | reverse complement strand
CAGTCGCTCACGCTGCGCGGATCGCGAGGCCCCTCGACCTGCACCACCTCGACCCCGTGGTCTCGCAGGTACGCGCACCCGTTGGCGCCCAGGTAGCCACCCTCGACCACCATCACGCGCGTGATGCCGGCGTGGTGGATGAGCTTGCCGCAGAGGAGGCAGGGCTCGCCGGTGACGAGCAGCCAGGCCCCGCGGGTCGGGACGCCGTTGGCGGCGGCGTTGCAGATGACGTTCATCTCGGCGTGGTGGCAGCCAATCTCCATGTGGGTGCCCGAAGGCACGTGCAGGGTGTCGCGCAGGCAGACGTCGCCGCCGCACAGCTCCCCGCCGCCGCGCGGGCCCCCGTTGTAGCCGTCCATCAGGACCACGTTGCGGTCGGGATCGACGAGCAGCGCGCCGAACTTGCGGCGCACGCAGTTGCTGGCCTTGGCCAACGCGAGGCACTGCTCGATGCGGATGCGGATGTGCTTTTCCTTCATGCCTCGTCCTTGCCGGCGCGGAGCCAGTTGCGGACCCGCGCGAGCACGCCGGGGCGCACGGGCGGGCGGGGGGCGACGATGAGATCGCCGCGGCGACCATCCTGGGTGGCGCCGCGCGCGGGCACCGTGGCGAAGCCCGCGGCGTCGGGCGAGACCGTGACCGGGGGCTGTCCATCTCCCGGGTCGACGGTCCAGGGCGGAGGGCCCTCCACCTCGACGAAGCGGTCGGCGTCGATGAGCCAGGCGTGGGGCCCCTCGGGCTCGCCGTCCCGCCAGAAGCCGACCGGCACCGCGTAGCCACGGTGGCGTCGGAAGTTGACGATCTGGGCGGCGTCGAAGCGATCCAGCGCGTCGAGGCCGCTGCGCTGCTCCCAGTGGTGCGTCAGCTCGTGCAGGATCGTCTCCTCGATCTCGCCCTTCCAGTCGAAGCGCCGGGCGGTGTCGGCGGTGGCCTCGAAGGAGCCGTACCACAGGTGGACCAGGCTCTGGTGGTCGCCGGGCCGCGCGTCGCCCGATGCGGCGACGGCGTCCTCGAGCTCGGCGAAGGCGGGCTCACACATGCCGAGCAGGAAGACGTCGGGCATCTCGGGATCCGCGAAGGCGTCAGCGTGCACGAGCAGCACGGCGCCCTCGCGAAAGCGCGGCGGGACCTCGCCCCAGAAGTGGCGCGCGTGCTGACGGAAGCGGCGCAGGTGCATCGAGCCCTCGGCTTGGCCGGGCGGTGATGATAGCCAGCCTGTGACCTGGGGACGACCCCGGCGCGCTGGGCTTGCCTGGGCGCGGCGCGCGGGCGAGGCTCCACGCGACGTGATGGGAGGCGAGTGATGGAGGCCGTGGGGCGCCTGGTCGTGTTGCGGGGCCTGCCCGGGGCGGGCAAGAGCACGTGGATCGCGCACAACCTGCCCCACGCGCGGGCGTGCTCGGCCGACCACTTCTTCCGCGTCGCCGATGGCGCCTACGCCTTCGACGAACGCCGGCTGGGCGAGGCGCACGCGGCCTGCGTCCGGTGCGCCATCGAGGCGATGGCCGGGCGGGCGCCGGTGGTCGTCGTCGACAACACGCACGTGCGCCGGTGGGAGTGGAGCGTGGTCGTGGCGGCGGCGCTGGCGTTGGGCTACGCCGTCGAGGTGGTGGACTTGTTCGACGGTGGACTCGACGACGCGGCGCTCGCGGCGCGCAACCAGCACGGCGTGCCCGCCCAGGCGATCGCAGAGATGCGCGCCCGCTGGGAGCGGTGAGCGGCGCGGCACCTCGCCGCGGTGGATTCGGACAGGAGGCCTCGCTGACCGGCGGGTCGGGGGGTCTCGGACCGGAGTTCGTCGCGCTGGGGGGTCGCACTGGGGGGGCCGACGTCAGGGGCATGATCCAGGCCGGGCCCCCGGCAAGCTCAGGGCCTGTGAATCCAACGGGCGATGAGGCGGACCACCTCCGGATCCACCCGGCTCGCGACGGCGTACTCTGCGGGCACCGAGGGCTGGTCCCCGGCGACGAAGAGGTGATTCAGCCTGGGCAGCAGGTGCGTCGTCACCCCGGCGCGTCCGGCGAGGCGGCCCTTCCACAGATCGAAGTCCGTGGTGGTGACCTGATAGTCGCGCCCCCCTTGCAGGATCAGCAGCGGCACCGTGCTGCGGGCGGCCACCGCCACCGGATCGACGGCCTCCAGGCGGGCGAGGTACGCGGCGGGCAGGCCGGCCAGATCGTCCGCGGATCTGCCGGCGCGCATGTCGGCCAGCCCGTCGCGCGCCCGGCTCAGTTGGATGTGCTCGAGGACGCCGATGCGCCCGTCGTCGGCAGCTGACAGGTAGCGCAGCTGGTCGAGCACCACATCGCCCAGCCTGCGCGCGTTGCCCGCCAGGAGCACCGCGCCCGCGACGCTTGGATCGCGCGCGACGATGAGCGGCGCCGCCCACGCGCCCAGGCTGTGGCCCACGACGAAGCTCCGCCGGGGATCGACGCGCGCCTGCGCCCGCAGCAGCTTCAGCGCCGCCACGGCGTCATCGATGATCTCGGCCTCCATGGTCCAGTCGGCGGCGGCCATCGCGGTGGGATGCACGAACGTGCGCTTGGCGTAGCGAAGCACCACCACCCCGTCGGCGGCGAGACCGTGGGCGAGATCGCGGAAGACCCGCACCCCGCCGATCGACTCGTCCGCGTCGTGCGGCCCGCTGCCGTGCACGAGCACCACGCCAGGCAGCGCGTCGCCACCGTGTCGAGGCAGCGTGAGCAGGCCGGGCAAGGGGTGCCCGCCGGCGTCGACCACCACCGCGACCTCAGTGAAGGTGGCGGTGCTCATCGGGTCGGGCGCAGGTCTGGCCGAGGCCTTCGAGCCCTCGATCCAGAAGCCGGTGAGCCGGGCTTGCGCGTCGAAGACGAGCCTGACGGTGAGCTCGCCATGGGCGTAGCGGTCGGTGACGTGGACCGCAATCAGCTCGCCCTTGGTCTCGACCTCTTCGCTGATCCTGGCCTCCCAGGGCCCCAGCGCGAGCGCGACGGGCACCCAGGCGGCTTGGGCCTTCTTCGCGTCGAAGGCCGCCTGCATCGCGGGCGAGCCGGCCGCCTCGAAGGCGGCGTAGTCACCGGCGCGAAGATTCTCCAGCAGGCCGTGGGCGCGGGCCACGAGCTCCGGGCTGGTGACGCCGGCGGCGAGGAGGGCGACGAGGAGCGAGAGAGAAGGCATGCCTGCATGCTCGGGCACCTGCCGCCAGAAGGGCAAGAGCGCTGGTCGGAGGCGTCGATTCGGGAGCGACGCCGCGCCTCAGGGCTCGGGCGCCTCGACGCATTGGGTGGCGCCCGGCGCGGGTGCACACCGCCGGACGCCGCGCCTGCTGCCGCCAGAAGTGCCGCCAGAAGTGCTTGGCACTTCTTCTCGGTGTCCTGCCCGGACGGGTCCCCGGGCGTCGAACCGCCGCGCCTGCTGCCGGAAGAAGTCTGCCGGAAGAAGTGCCTGCCGGAAGAAGTGCCTGGCACTTCTTTCTGCCGGAAGAAGTGCCTGGCACTTCTTTCGGCGCTTCTTTCCGCGCTGCGTCCCGCCAGAAGTGCCCGCCAGAAGTGCCAGGCACTTCTTCCGGCGCGGCGCGCGCTGGTCGTGCCGGGTTTGCGTGCGCAGACGGTCCGCCAGAAGTGCCAGGCACTTCTTCCGGCGCGGCGCGCGCCACGCAGCAGAAGTGCCAGGCACTTCTTCACGGGCACTTCTTCAGCAGAAGTGCCAGGCACTTCTTCACGGGCACTTCTTCAGCAGAAGTGCCAGGCACTTCTTCACGGGCACTTCTTCACGGCAGAAGTACTGCCGTTGGTGCCGGGTGCTTCGCGGTGGACTGCTGCCGGTGGCGCCAGGTGCTTCGCTGCGGACCGCTCGTCCTGGCGGATGCGGCGTCGCGGAGACGCTCGGGACCCGCCCCGGACGGCGTGTCGACCACCTCTGCGGCACGCGGCTGTCACCCATGAGCGTTCAGCCGTCAGCTTCGGCGGCGCCCTGGCGCCAGGCTCGGCGACCCCATCGAAGTCCAATACGTCCACCGCTGCGTCGCGCCTCAGGGTCCGTCCGCCACCACCACGAACAGGTACTCCCCCGCGCGCTCACCGTCGGCGGCGCTGACGAAGGTGTCGAGCGCGAAGTACCACGATCCGGCGTCGAGGCTGGCGATGACGCCGGTGTGGTTGCGCTGCAGGCAGGTGCCGGGATCGTGCGCGTCACCGAGCAGGTGCACGTCGACGTCGACGCTCCCGCGGTCGAGCACATAGGCGCGCACGGTCGTCGGGCGGGCGAGGTCGAGGCGGTAGATGTACTCTGGGCCCGACTCGTCCTGCGCGGCCATGCAGCCCGGGTAGGCGTCGAGCGCACGGAAGGGCGACGCGGCCGTGTCGCGCAGATCGGTGTAGGGCAGGGCGGTGATGCGGATGGGATCGTCGCCGCTGCCGGTCGCGAGGATCGGTGGGTGGGGCGCATCGGGTGCCTCGGCGCCGTCGATCACCACGTCGACCAGGGCCGCAAGGGCTCGAATCGAAAGAAGATTCCGCCAGTTGTACCCGTGGCGCAGGCCCTCGTCGTCGAAGACGCAGCCGCGGGCGCCGGCCGCGGGGCGGTAGACCGTCGGGTGGATGCCGTCGGGGCCGACGCCGTGGTCGGGCAGCGGCAACAAGGCTTGGTGCAGATCGACGAAGGGCACCTGGCGCGCCTGGGCGACGCCGCGCACCACCGCGTTGTAGGCGGGCACCAACTCGTCGGCCTCGGGGTCGTCGTCCCGCGGCATGATCGAGCTGAGCACCGGGATGGTGCCGCCGGCGATCAGGCGGTCGGTGAGCGTGAGCAGGGCGTCGCCGTACCGGTCGATGTTGCGGCCCTGGATGTCATTGGTGCCGTACATCACCAACGCGAAGCGGGGATCGATGGCCGCCAACTCGTCGTCGAGGGGGGATGGATCGCCAGCGATGACCGTTCGGGCGCTCCAGCCGACCACGGCGGCCAAGCTCTCGCGGGTATAGGGATCGCCGCCGTCGGCCTCGCCCGCGGCGAAGAAGTCGACGGCGCGCTGCAGGTCGTCCTCGCCGGCCAGGTCGACGTTCGGGCCGGCGAAGCAGTGCATGAAGGCGCTGCTGACGGTGGCCGAGGCGCCGATCTTGGCGAACACATCGTCGGTGCGCGGGGCGCCGTCGCGAATGG
>CALBMW010000759.1 GCA_937896275.1 uncultured Myxococcales bacterium | reverse complement strand
GGGCCGGGCTGGGCGTCGGAGCCGGCGCGGCGCCGCAGGCGGGGTTGCCGAACTCCACGGCACAGTCGCCGCGGTCGGCGCACAGCCAGGCGCCGTCCCCGCAAATGGCCCACTGGCAGGTGCCGCCGCAATGCTCGTAGCTCATCTGGACGCACTGGCCGTGCTCCACCGCGCGGCCGAGCGTCTGGCTCTGGCAACTGGCGTGCGCCGAGCTGCCACCGCCCGAGGGGGGCGGGGGCTGCACGCCGCCTCCGAAGAAAGGCGTCTCGCGCCGGGACGCCGCGGGCGTCAGCTCGATGTGCAGGTGGTCGTGGTGCGGGTGGTCGCCCGAGTAGTAGCGCGCCTGGTCCGAGCGGCTGGGGTTCCAGATGGTGCGGTCCCAGATGATGAGCTGCACCCCGATCTCCTCGGCGTGCTCGACCAGCCAGTTGGCGACGGGATCGCCCAGGTCGTTGTCGGCGGCGCCCCCGTCGAGCGGCACGAAGACGTCGATCGCCCGCCCGGTGCCGTGCACCGACATGCTGCTGCTGCCGCCGATCTGGCGGCAGTTGTAGCCCTGGAAGTACCGCGCGCCCGCGAAGTTCGCGACGAGGTAGTCCCCCAGCGCGCCGGCCCCCGCGGTGAAGCCGCCGCTGCAGTTCCGCCCGCCGTTCCACGCGGGCGCGCCGGTGTAGGACACGTGCTGTCGCGCGCCGGCCGCCAGGACGCTGGCCGGCAACGCCCACTGGCCACTGCGGGCCGCCTTCTCCTCGAAGTCGAAGCTGGTCTCGTCGCCCGGCCCCTCGCCCCCGTGGAAGTCGTCGTCGAAGCCCGCGGCGCCCTCGGGTGCGCGCTGCGCGAAGAACTCGAGGCGGGCGAACTCGGCGTCGACGGACCCGCGCAGGCGCAACGCGGTCGCGGGCCCGTCGAGCGTCAGGCGTGCGGCGCGGAAGCGCCCAAAGCCCTCGTCGAGCGCGCCCGTCTGCCAGCCGCTCCAGGTGCCGTCGGCGCGGCGCACCTGATACTCGAAGGCGAGCGACTGCGCGTCACGCAGCGTCCACATCAGGTCGACGCCGTGGAAGGCCTGCGCGGGCGCCAACGCCGTGTCACCGCCGGTCGCGGCGAGCACCTCGTCGGCCGTGCGCAGGTACATCAGCTCCGAGGCGTGGGCGTCGCCTCGCTCGCGGATGCCCTCGGGGTGACCGTCGAGCTGCGCGTCGGCGCAGGCTGTCGCGAGCAGGGCTGTGACGGCGGTGGTGATGATCGGGCGCACGGCATCTCCCCGAGGGCG
Source organism: uncultured Myxococcales bacterium (assembly GCA_937896275.1). Classification (GTDB taxonomy): domain Bacteria; phylum Myxococcota_A; class Bradymonadia; order UBA7976; family UBA1532; genus JACKDN01. Next base: position 9,977 of record CALBMW010000759.1, on the reverse strand, counting down.
GCGTGAGGTCTCCTCCCCCCGTCGCAAGAACCGATCCGGCCCGAATTGGCTGAAACTAAAGAGATCTTCGGCCGCGCGCGTGTCCGATCCAGGTCTCATGGGACCGGCAGGTCTCACTGAACTCGCGCAGACGAGCGCCTGCCCCGTGTCAGAAGTAGACCCGCAGGTCACCGTGCACGATCACGGCATCGCGGAACTCGGCGTCCTCGTCACCCAGCGCCCACAGCGCCCCGAGGTCGATCACCGTCTCCTGCCCGACGTCCCAGCGCAGCGCCGGGCTCAGGAGGACCGAGCCATCGACCAGATTCTGAAACCACCCCAGGCCGACCGTCAGCAGCGGCGTCAGCGGGTAGTCCGCGAGCAGCGCGCCGTAGCCACGGGCGCGCAGGAAGCTCTCGCCCTCCGCCGCCCCCAGGCGCTCGGCGGCCGCGGCGTAGCCCGATCTCGAGGTCGCCCCACCGCCGTCCAGGTGCGCCTCGCCGGTCAGGGTGACGTCCACGTCGAAGCGATAGCTCGCCCCGGCGGTGGCGCGGACGCCCGCGAACCCCAGACTCGGACGATCCAGCGCGTCCACGTACCACCCCGCGCCTCCCAGATCTCCCTGCAGATCAAGCGCGAGGGTCGCCTCGCGGTAGGTCGAGCCCGCGAACCCCGAGACGTCCACGCCCCACACCTGCGTCCGCGCCCGCGCCAGGAACAGCCCCCGCGCCGCGTCGTCCTGCCGGGCGACGGCCAGGGCCTCGACCTCGCTCAACGGACCCAGCGTCACGATGACGCGCCCGGCGTCCACTCCACGCTTGTACTCGGTGTCGAGCGCGAAGCCCGGGAAGGGCGCGAAGATGTCGCCCGACGGCAAGGCCCGCGCGCTGCCGTGGCCGATGGCCTGGCGACCGGCGCGCAGCTCGACCGAGCCGAGCTTGGCGCCCGCGTAGGCGCGATCGAGGTCCGGCCGCAGGGCGTAGTCGTCGCCCGCGTGCGCGCCGCCCAGATCGATCAGCCGCAAGGCCGTGGCGGGCGCGAGCGCAGGGGCGACGGTCTGGCCTACCTGCACCACGCCCTCGCCAGCCACCTGCCAGCTGAGGTGCTGCCCCACCCAGCCGTCGAGGGTCAGCCGCAGGCGGTGCAACGACGCGCCCGTGTCCAGATCCGCGTCACGACTGATCAGCCCGAAGCTGCGCACGCTGCCATCCAACGCGGCGCCGGCGGCCTCGCCCTGCTTGGCCCACAGCGCGTGGGCCGGCGTGGCCCCGACCATCGCCAGCGCCAGGGCCGCGCGTCTCATCGGGCGATCCGCTCGTCGGACTCCACGCGACCGTCGCGGAGCCGCATCAGCCGCCGGGCGCGCGCCATCAGCGCGGGGTCGTGGGTGCAGAAGACGAAGGTCGTCCGGTGGCGCTCGTTGAGGGTCGCCATCAGATCCATCAACGCCTCGCTCGCCGCGCTGTCCAGGTTGGCGGTGGGCTCGTCGGCCAGCACCAGGGCCGGCCGCGCCACGAGGGCCCGCGCCACCGCGACGCGCTGCTGCTGTCCGCCGCTCAGCGCGTCCGGCCGCCGGTCGAGGAGGTCGCCCAACCCGACCTCGCCCAGCATCTCGGCGGCGCGCGAACGCCGCTCGGCGGCCGGGACGCCCTGCAACAGCATCACGTACTCCACGTTCTCGATCGCGGTGAGCACCGGCACCAGGTTGTAGGCCTGGAAGACGAAGCCGATGCGGTCTCGCCGCAGATCCGCCAGCGCTTTGCCGTCGAGGTCGGCCAGCGATCGCCCATCGATGGACACCACGCCGCTCGTGGGCTTGTCGAGCGCGCCGATGAGGTTGACCAGCGTGGTCTTGCCCGATCCGGAGGGCCCCGCGACGACCATGAAGTCGCCGCGGTCGATGTCGAAGGTCACCCCGTCGAGGGCCCGGACGATGCCCGCCTTGGTTTCGTAATAGCGGGTCGCGCCCCGCAGGCTCACCACGCTCACGACGACCTCCTCAGCGCATCGACCGGTCGCACCCGCGCGGCCCGCGCCGCTGTGATGCCGGCCACCGCCACGGTCAGCGCGACCATGCTCGCGGCCAGCCCCAGCACCTCGCCCCACTCGAGATCGGCCCGCAGCGGGTGAGTGAACTCCACGCCGCCCATCTCGACGCCCGGCATGGGGATGCCCGAGGTCGCCGCCCACGCGTAGATCGGCGCGGTGAGGAGCAGGCCCAGCGCCACCCCCACCAGCCCCAGGTGCAGGGCCTCGAACAGGATCATCTGCACCAGCCGGCCGGGCCGCGTGCCGAGCGCGCGCAGGATGCCGAACTCGGGCAGGCGATCGATCAGCGCCATCGTCAGCGTGTTGAGGATGCCCAGCGCGAGGATGACCCCCACGATGCCGAGCATCATGCCGAAGGAGACGCCCTGCAGGTTCTCCATTTGCTCCACGACGGGGGCCAGCGTGCGCCAGGGGGCCACCTCGAGGCCGGGGCCGCCCAGGCTCTCCAGCACCGCCGGATCGTCGACGCGCACCGCGACCGCGTGCAGCCCGTCGCCGAGCCCCAGCACGGCGCGGGCGCGGGCCAAGGGCACGATGGCCGCGGCGCGGTCCAGTCGGGGATCGCCGACCCGCAGCAGGCCCGCCACGCGCAGCCGGACGCTGTCGAGCTCGCCCGTGACCACGTGGGCCGCGGTCAGCACGAGCGGCCCCCCCACCTCGAGGTCGAGCTCGTCGGCCAGGTCGTGCCCCACCAGCACGTCGCGATCATCGGTCGGCCAGGCGCCGGCGACGAGGCCGTCCTCCCACGTGGTGACCCCGCGCTCCGCCTCGAAGTCGACCCCGACGACCTGTACCGCGGCGCTGCGATCACCGATCGCGACCATGCCCGGGCCCAGCGCACGCCCGCTCGCGGCGCGCACCCCAGGGGTCGCGCGGACGCGGGCGAGGAGCGCGTCGCCGTCGGGGATGCGGATCTCGACGTCCGGCGCGGCGCGGTAGCCTTCGGCCATGATGTGGCCGTCGGCCAACCAGGAGTCGGTCAGCGTCTCGACCAGGCGGGCGCCCATCCCGCGCACGAGGCCCTGCATCAGCAGCATCGCCAGCATCCCGAGGGCGATGGCGGCGCAGGTGATGAGCGTGCGGCGGGGGTTGCGCCACACATTGCGCCACGCGAGGCGCCAGGCGGTGCGGGTCGCGTCGCTCACGCGCGCAGCGCCTCTGTCGGGTGCAGCCGCGCGGCGCGCCAGGCCGGCACCGCCGCCGCCAACAGGGCGCACATCGCGACCACCGCGGGCACGCCGACGCTGCCCAGCATGCTGTTGACGGCGATCATCCGGTCGATGGTGACGCCGCCGTACTCGATGGTCATGTCCCCCAAGGGGATCCCCTCGACCCCGACCCAGGCGGTGGCCGCCGTGCCCGCGATGCCGCCCACGGTGGCGGCAAGGACGGCGAGCCAGCCCGCCTCGGCCAAGGTCAGCAGCACGATCTGCCGGGGCCGCGTGCCCAACGCCATCAGCACGCCGAACTCATGCGTGCGCTCGAAGACCGCCATCAGCAGCGTGTTGGCCACGCCGAGCAGCACCACCATCAGGACGATCGCCAGGAAGATCCAACCACTCGCGCGGTCGGCCTCGATGCTGCGGGCAAGACCGGGCAGCAGCGCGTCCCAGCCCTGAACCACGTCACCCTCGGCCGGACGCGCGCCCAAGACGACCTCGTCGACGTGTCTCAAGGAGTCGACCCGAGCCACGAGGCGGTGGACGCGCCCGGGCAGCACCAGCAGGTCGCGGGCATCGGCCAGGCGCACGTAGGCCATGGCGCCGTCTTTCAGCTTCGTGACGCCGCAGACGGTGAACAGCTCCGCGGCCAGCGAGCCGTCGGCTGCCTGTCCCACGAAGCTCACCTCGTCGCCCACGGCGGCGCGCAGTTGGTGCAGAAGGCCCGCGTCGAAGACCGCCGGGATGGGGTCGTCGACGCCGCGCGCGGTGGGCAGCCACGCGCCCTCGCCCAGGGACCGCGGCACCGACGTCACCGAGCCCTCGGTGACTGGATCGACGCCGACCAGCAGGCCGCCGATCGTACGCGCGTCCTTGGCGAACAGGCCGCCGGCCTCGACGCGCGGCGACACCGCCTGCACCGCCGGCTGCGCGCGCAGGGTCGCCTCGGCGGCGGCGGGATCGACGAGGGTCTTGTTCAGGCGTGGCTTGCGGTCGTAGCCGGCGCGCGTGGCCTCGAGGTGCCCGACCGAGCTGCGGGTGGCCAGGTCGATCATGTGATCGTAGGTGCCGAAGTTCATGCCCAGCGACAGCACCGCGAGCGCGGTGCCGCCCGCGATCATCGAGCCGGTGAGCGCGGTCCGGAGGCGACGTCGCCCCAAGTTGCGCAAGGCCATGCCGACGAGCCCGCTCATCACCTCACCGCCCGCGCTCCAGCCGCCCGATCGAGAAAGTATCGGGCGGGTGTTTGACGCCGAACTCCAGGGACTCGTAGGTGAACTCGGTTCGGCGCCCCGTCTCGAGCAGGGGCACCACGGACAAGCGCGTCGGCACGGTACGTCCGCCGATCTCGCGCGGCGCGCCGAACTCGATGCGGCGCGCGGCGCGCCCCTTCTCGTCGAAGAAGACCTGCCCCAGCGGCAACTCCGTGTTCGCTTCGAAGCACGTGGTGACCTTGCTCCAGGTGACGGGCGCGTCGGGCTTGGGGCTGTAGTCCAAGCACACCTGGCCCGGCGGTGACGTGGGGGCGAGGACCACCGTGTAGTCCTCCTCCCAGAGGCTGTCGCGCACCAGATCGTCGTTGGTCAGATCGCTGCCCATCCACGATCCCATCATCATCGAGGGCGGGATTCGGATGGTCTTCCTGATCTTGGGCAGGTAGTTCCACATCTCGGTGCCCCGCTTGAGCGTGGAGATACCTGCCTCTTTGCGGGGGGCGGTGATGCGGATGAGGGTGTGCTCGCGCCCCTCCGACCAGACGTCCAGGCTCAGCGACCGCGCGTAGTCGGGGGTCACCACGCGCATCGTGACGGTGGCCCGGCTCGACTCGGCGCGCCACAAGGTGTCCATCTTGTGGCTCAGCGCCACGGGATCGGGGGCCGCGTGCGCGGCGGAGGCGGCCATCGCGGCGATCGCAAGGATCGCGAGCCAGCGGATCATGCTGCACCTCCGGGCGCGGCGATGCCGCGGAAGAAGTCGTCGAGGAACCGACGGGCCAGCGAGGCGACGCTGGCGTGCAGCCCAAACCATTGCTGCAGGAACAGCCCGTCGAGCACGGCGCCGATGACCGCCGCCGCGGCGTCGGCGTCGACGTCGGCGCGTACTTCGCCGCGCGCGATCCCGGCGCGCAGGAGGTCGGCCGTGCCGTCGGCGAAGTGCCGGTAGGTGTCCGCGAACCAACCGCGCACGAGGTCGCGCTCGTCGGCGCGGCTGCTGGCCTGCCAGCACTCGAGCAGCAGCGGGAAGATCTGCTCGAACTCGGACTCGTGGGAGAAGGCGGCGTCGATCAGGGCACCGAGCGCCTCGTGTGCGCTCGTAGGCGTCTCGGCGGCCTCGTGGGCCCCGAGCGCGAAGCCCTCGAGCACGGCGGTCACCACCCCCAGGAACAGCGCCTGCTTGCTGCCGAAGTACTCGTAGACGGTGCCCTTGCCGACGCCGGCCTCGGTGGCGACATCGGCGATGCGCGTGGCCGCGTAGCCGCGCGCCGCGAAAACGCGCTGCGCTGCGGCAACCAACGCTGCCTTCTTCGCCTCTCGATCGACCACCTTGGGAGACACGCCGCGGTTCTCCAGTTTTTTCGACCGACCAGTCGGTCAAAGAGATACGTCGCCGACCGTGGGCTGTCAACGCGCCGCGCATCCCGCCGCGGGCGCTGCTACCCTGGGCCCATGCGCGCCACTCTCCCACTCGTCGTCGCCTGCACCGTCGGGTGCGGCGCGGCGCCCGCGCCCCCCCCCGTCGCGGCGCGCTACCCCGCCAGCCGGTTCGTCGTCTTCGAGGGCCACGGCGACACGGCCTCCAGCGCGGAGCAGCAGGCCCGCGCCGGCGTCTCCGCGGCGGTCCGGTCCAGCCTGACGGCGACGTTGCAGGTCGACATCACCGAGGCCGGCGCCGACGCTCACCAGCGGGTGGTCACCGAGACCGGCTTCGACCGGGCCGAGCTGATCCGGGTGGTCGACGCCGACTGCGACCGCGGCCGCTGCGTGGCGCTCGCGGTCCTCTCGCGCGACGAGGCCGCCGACGCGCTCGCCTTGGACTACGAGCGCGTGGCGCCACGATTTCGGGAGGCCGCGGGCTCGGCCCACGCCCGATCGAGCGACGACCTGCCCGGCTTCACCCACGATCTCCGCACGGCCGAGGGCGCCTTCGCCGTGCTCGGCCCGCTCGCGTACCAGATCGAGGCGGTCGCGCGCCGAGCCTACGGCCCCGCGACGGGCGATCGCGACCGCATGACGGGCCTCGAGGGCCAGCGGGGCCAGCGTCTGGCAGCCTTGCGGGTGACCGTCGACCGGGCAGCCCTCGACGACGACGCGTTGGCCGACCGGCTGCAGGGCGCGTTGGTGGGCGCGCTCGCGGGCCTGGGCCTCGACGCCAGCCCCAGTGACACGTGCGACGGCGCGTGGCATCTGGTGCCCACGGCGCAGGTCGCCTGCGATCGCTCGGCGCTGGGGCCGCGCTGCCGTCTCGACCTCAACGCCGTCATGAGCCCGTGCGCCGGCGAGGCCGTGGCCACCGTCGAGTTCGGCTCGGCGCGCCTGGTGGCCGTGCGACCCCGCGCCGAGGCCGACGCGCGCGCGGCGCTGGCCGACCGGCTCACCGCGGAGGCGCTCCAGCCCACCCTGGCAGCGGGCCTTCGCTCGGCCGTGCCGATCCCGTGATCGCGCTCCTGATCGTCCTGCTGCTGGGGGCGCCGGCGGCGTCGAGCGAGCTGCTGCCTGCCTCCGACGGCGGGCTGAAGCTCGGCGCACCGGCCCCGTGGTTCGCCGGCTGGACCGCCGACGACCGTGTGTTCAACCGCACCCACCTGCTCGACCACAAGGACGCCCGCGCCCACGTGCTGGTGTTCTTCGCGACATGGTGCGGCCCATGCGAGGCGGGCCTGCGACGCATCGCCGCGGCGCGCACGCGGCTGGAGGCGGCCGGCCTGAACGTGGTGCTGGTGGATTACGGTGAGGCCGCCGCCGTCGGCGCGCCCTGGCTCGCAGCCCGCGAGCTCGCCTGGGCCCCCACCCTGTACGACCGCTATGGCGCGGTGGCCTTCGCCTTCGGGGTCGAGCTTCGCGCCAAGGACGGCGCCCGAAAGTCACGACTGCCTCGAACCTTCGTGCTCGGTCCGGCCGGCGCGGTGCGACGCATCGTGGGACGCGAGGGCTCGGACTACGTGGATCGTCTGCTGGATGCCCTGCCGCGTCCATCGCTCGCGCCGACCGTGGAGTCCGAGGGGGCTTCACCGACGGCGGACTCGAAGACGATCAGCCCGGTCCCGACGCCACACTGACCTGCTATGATCCGCGCCCCGAGGAGTCGACGACGTGCGTGTGCGAGACATCATGAGTTGGCGGGTCCAGACGCTCGACGAGCGCGCCGATCTGGAGTTGGCCGAGGGTCTCATGGCGGTGCTGCACATTCGCCATCTGCCCGTCGTGCGCGACGGGCGGCTGGTGGGTCTGGTGACCCATCGCGACCTCCTGGCTGCCTCGTTGTCCCCCTTGGCGGAACCGAGCGCCGATCAGCACGACCACTTCAAGACGACCGTTCCAGTCCGGGACATCATGCGACGCAACGTCGAGACCACGACCGTCGACACCGATCTGCGCGCGGCTCTCGGGCAGATGCGCAGTCATCGTCACGGATGCCTGCCCGTCGTCGACGGCGAGGATCGCCTGGTCGGCATCGTGACCGAGGCCGACTTCCTGGCGCTGGCCCAGCGGGTGCTCGACCGCGCCAGTGAGCTTCTCCCAGAGGCCTGGGCGACGCTGGCGGAGGTGGATGAGGCGCGTCTCTGGACCAAGCCTCCCGATTGATGGCCGCCGGCCCGCGGCGCAGTCGGCCGTCGGGCAGTCGGGCAGTCGGGCAGTCGGGCAGTCGGGCACTCGGCGTCGGGAAGATCAGCGCCGCCGGATCGCCTGCCGATAGGCCGCCGATCCTCGCGTCAGCCAGGTGCGCGCGGCCGGTCACCGTTTGGCCGAGGATCACCCAGACCTTGCGGACGGCTGACGACTTGGTGAAGGGCCCGCAGATCGCGCTCCGTAAAAACGAAGCGGATCAGCCGTTGGCAGCCTGCTGGGCCTGGCGCTCCCGAAGGGAGGGGAAGCGGCTCGGACGTTCCGCGTCTGCTTGCTGAGCCAGCGCGGAGCGGCGGATGTCCTCGCGGAGAATCTTGTCGTCCTCGACGCGCTGCTGCAGCTGCCGCTGGCGCGCCTGCGACGCCGAGCGAGCGTCCTCGCGCAGGCGCTGCCGCTCGGCCGAGGCCTCATCGGCGTCGGCGCGTTGCTGCTCGAGCACGCGGGACTGCTCGCGGCGGGCGCGATCGTCCTGCTCCGTCTCCCGGGCCCGCTGGCGATCCTGGTCGACCTTGGAGTCGTCCCGCAGCTGATCGGCTCGTTGCGTGGCCGCCTCGGCTTCGGCCTCGGCCTGGGCGTGATCGCGGGCCACCGGATCGGTCAGCTGTTCGGCGGCGCGCTCTCCGTCGTTCGTGCGCTCGGGCGCTCGCCGCGCCTCGCGCGGCTGGGTCGCGGCGGCCTCGGGACGGTCGGCGACGGGACGGTCGGCGGCGGGACGGTCGGCGGCGGGACGGTCGGCGGCGCGATCCGTGGCGCGTGGCTCGGCGGCCTGCCCCGCGATCGCACGGCCGTCGCTGTCTCCGCGCTGGCCCGGACCCGGTCGGTCGGTCTCTGCGGCGCGCGGCGCGGGCTGTCCAGCCGGCCCTGCGAGCCGACCCTGGTCGGCATCGCCCGTCACGTTCGTCGACGCGCCGCGCGCGGGCTCCTCGAGCCGCCCGGCCTGGGACGCCGCCGGATCGACCTGCACACGCGTGGGCTGACGGGGCTCGTCGGTGTCGATGATGCCGATCTGGACGCCGCCGAGGCGGACCGCGGAGTCCGTGGCCCGCCGGTCGACCACCTGCGCGCGCTCTTCCGCCGCGGTGGCCCGTTCGGCCGTTCGCGCGCTGTGGATCGCGTCGTCCACGCGCGTCGTCCGCAAATCGGTGCGATCGAGGTCGCGCGGCCGCGGGGCCTCGGCCTCTTCTGCGGCAGGCGTCGGTCGTTCGGTCGAGGGCTCGGGCTCGCTGGGCGCCCGCGTGGGCCGATAGACGCCGCTCGTGCGCACCGGCCGGCCGGCCGAAGCCGTCGCAGCCGTCGCAGCCGCTCCGGGCCCGGACGAGGACAACCGGACGAAGTCGCCCGTGCGCGCATCGGCCGCGCCCCGGCGCTGGGCGAGCGCCTGCTCGTTGCGGCGACCGGGATCGCCGCCCGTGCTCTGCTCGGAGTTGCCGTCACGCTGAGAGGGGGTGGTGGCCGGGACGCCGTCGCTGTTGGCCGGGTCGGCGATCGCCTGTGGGGACGCGGCAGCTGGGCCGCCCCGCTCCGTCGGCTGGAGGGTCGGGCGCAACTCCGTCGCGAAGTTGTGCGCACCGGCTAGACTGACCACTCCGACGGGCATGCTTGCACGCCCCCTTCCGTCATCGACCCGAAGGTCATTTGCTTGAGTAAAAAGTACGCCCGGACCGATCTTTCTTCCAACCGAGTCCGTGACGCGAATAATTTCCGACGTTATCCCGCGTAGTTATCATGCGAGCGAGGCTCACTGCGCCGTGGGACAGCGCGGCCTGCGCCCGACCGCCGGGCTCGTGTATCGTTCGCCGCGGTAGCTTGGAGCGGAGGAGGGGGCCGATGACGAGGACGGTCGGGCGGGCGCTCGCGAGCCTGGGCTTGGCGATCGGCCTCGGGGGGCTCGCGGGGTGCGACGATGGCACCCGCCCCGCCGGCGGCGGCCTCGACGCGCGGCCCC
>CALBMW010000758.1 GCA_937896275.1 uncultured Myxococcales bacterium | reverse complement strand
TCGCGGCGAGCGCCGATCTCGGGGCCACGGGGAGCGGCCAGCGGTCGGCGGCCCCTACTTCTCGAGGAAGTTCTTGAGCAGGTCGCCGAAGGTGCCCAGGCTCTGCGGCACCTCTTCCTTCTGCTTCTTGCGGTAGTCGCTCATCGAGCGCTCGTCGTCGCCCTGCAGGACGGCCTTGCGCGACACGCGGACGCGCCCACGCTCGCGGTCCACCTCGACGACCTTGACCTCGATGTCCATGCCGACGGGCAGCACGCGGCGCAGATCGGCGTTGCGCTCCGTGGCCGACTCGCCCAGCAGACAGAGCCCCACGATACGCTCGGCCAGCTCGACGAACAGGCCATACTGCTCGTGGCGCGTGACCTTGCCGGTCACCACGTCGCCCACCTTGAAGGGGATCTCGACGGGCTTGCGCGCCTCGAACACCTCGGGCGTGACCAGGCCGATGCGCTGCCGATCGCGGTCGATCTTCTCGACGACCAGCGCCACCTCGTCGCCCACCGCGAACTTGTCTGCCGGATCCTCGACGCGCTCGGTGGCCGAGATGCCCGAGACGTGCACCAGCCCGTCGACCCCGGGGGCGAGCTTCACGAAGGCGCCGAAGGGCTGCAGGCGGTCGATCGTGCCGGTCACGGCCTGGCCGATCTTCAGGTTGGCCACGAAGTCGCCGAAAGGATCCGACTCCAGCGCCCGCATCGACAGCGCGACGCGCCCCTTCTCGGCCTCGACGCGGATGACCTCGACCTCGACCGCGTCCCCCACCGACAGCTTGTCCTGGGGGTGATTGACGCGCTCGCGCGAGATCTCACTGACGTGGATCATGCCGAGGACGCCCTCGCCCAGATCGACGAAGGCCCCGAAGTTGGTGAGCTGGGTCACCTTGCCTTGAAGGCGCTCCCCCACGCGGATGCGCTCGTCGAGCACCTCGCGCGCGTGCGTCCGCCGCTCCTCGAGCACGGCGCGCCGGGACAGCACCAGGCTCTTGCCCTCGCCGAACTCCGTGATCCGGAAGTCGTAGCTCTTGCCGACCTCGCGCGCCGGCTCCTGGATGAACCGATCGGCCAGCTGGGAGCTGGGGCAGAACGCCCTGATGCCCTCGACGCGGATCTCGAAGCCGCCCTTGTTGACCGCGACGATGCGCCCCTCCACCGGGGCCTGCGTCTTCCACGCCTCGCGCAGGCGCTCGATCACCTGGGTGTCGCGCGCGCGGCGGTAGCTGAGCTCGATGCCCGAACGCGTCGACATCACCTCCGCCGTCAGCTCGTCGCCGTCGGTGAAGGTGAGCTCCCCCTCGGCATCGCGCAGCTCGGCGAGTTGGATGTAGCCCTGCGTCCGCGCCCCGAAGTCCACGAAGGCCACGCTGCCGGTGATCTTCACGATGGTGCCGGTGACGATGTCACCGGGTCGCAGGGTGCGCCCCGAAAAGCTGGTCTCGAGCGCGTCGCCGGCGGGCTTCTGCGCGTTGTCCCGTTCGCTCATGGCGGCGATCTCAGCCTCGGTCTGCTCGCTTTGGTGGGGCGGGACTATAGGGAAGGCCTCCCGGGCGCGCAAGCTGACGACGGGGCGGCCCGGCGAGACGCGGCGGAAATAGTGGCGTGCTTCCACCGGGTTGGGGCCCAGTCGTCGGGCCGAGATCCGGCGTGACGTTCGACCGGCCCGTCCCCCGGCCGACGTATCGTTTCGCGTGGATCATGAAGCCGGTTATGGTACCGAGGACATCAAACCCTCGGAACGCGGTTGAGGAGACGAGATGGGCACCCTCATCGAGCAGATTGCTGCCCTGCAGAACTTCGGAGAGTTCGCGGATCTGCATTGGACCGGATCGTTCGAGGACTACCTGAAGATCGTGCGCAAGACGCCCGCCGTCACGCGCACCGCCTACCAGCGCTTGTACGACATGGTGCTGTCCTTCGGGACCGCGCCGCTCGTCGACAACAAGAAGAAGATCGTCCACTACAACTTCTTCGACGACCCGCTCGGCGACGGGAGAGACGCCATCTTCGGGCTCGACATCCCGTTGATGCGGCTCGTCAACGTGATCCGCTCCGCCGCGCTCCAGTACGGCACCGAGAAGCGGGTCATCCTGCTGCACGGCCCGGTGGGCAGCTCCAAGAGCACCATCACGCGGCAGCTCAAGAAGGGCATCGAGTGGTACTCGCGGCAGAAGGAAGGCGCGGTCTACACCTACGAGTGGGAGCTGCCCGAGAGCCTCCTGCACATCACGGGCGGCGAGCGCATCTTCCCCTGCCCGATGAACGAGGAGCCGCTGCGCCTGATCCCGGAGGACTGGCGGCCGAAGGCCTTCGAGTCCCTCGATCTGCGCAGCACCCGCGAGCAGCCGCTGAGCATCAAGGGTGACCTCAACCCCGCGTGCCGCCTGATCTTCCGCGAGCTCATGGCCTACTACAAGGGCGACTGGTCCAAGGTCGTCGACCATGTGCGCGTCAAGCGCCTGGTGCTCAGCGAGAAGGACCGCGTCGGCATCGGCACGTTCCAGCCCAAAGACGAGAAGAACCAGGACAGCACCGAGCTCACCGGCGACATCAACTACAAGAAGATCGCCATGTTCGGCTCGGACTCCGATCCGCGGGCCTTCAACTTCGACGGCGAGTTCAACATCGCCAACCGCGGCATCATCGAGTTCATCGAGATCCTCAAGCTCGACGTGGCCTTCCTGTACGACCTGCTCGGCGCCACGCAGGAGCACAAGATCAAGCCGAAGAAGTTCCCGCAGACCGACATCGACGAGGTCATCATCGGCCACACCAACGAGGCCGAGTACCGCAAGCTGCTGAACAACGAGTTCATGGAGGCCTTGCGCGACCGTACGATCAAGGTCGACGTGCCGTACATCACGCGCCTCAAGGAAGAGGTGAAGATCTACAAGAAGGACTTCACCGAGCAGAAGGTGCGCGGCAAGCACATCGCGCCGCACACCATCGAGATGGCGGCGATGTGGGCCATCCTGACCCGCCTCGAGGATCCCAAGAAGCACGACCTGACGCTGCTGCAGAAGCTGAAGCTCTACGATGGCAAGACGCTGCCGGGCTTCACGCAGGACAACGTGAAGGAGCTTCGCAAGGAGACCGAGCGCGAGGGCCTCGACGGCATCAGCCCGCGCTACGTGCAGGACAAGATCTCCAACGCCCTGGTGAGCGAGCGCAGCGAGACGAGCATCAACCCCTTCCTGGTGCTCAACGAGATCGAGGGCGGCCTCAAGCAGCACTCGCTCATCACCAACGAGGATCTGCGCAAGCGCTACAGCGAGATGCTGGCCGTGGTGAAGCAGGAATACGAGGAGACGGTGAAGAACGAGGTGCAGCGCGCGATCTCGGCCGACGAGGACGCGATCAAGCGGCTGGCCGCGAACTACATCGACAACGTCAAGGCCTACACTCAGAAGGAGAAGGTCAAGAACCCGTATACCGGTCAGGACGAGGAGCCCGACGAGCGGCTGATGCGGTCGATCGAGTCGAAGATCGACATCCCGGACAGCCGCAAGGACGACTTCCGCCGCGAGATCATGAACTACATCGGGGCGCTCGCGGTGGAGGGCAAGAAGTTCCAGTACAACACGAACGAGCGTCTGCACCGGGCCCTCGAGCAGAAGATGTTCGAGGATCAGAAGGACACCATCAAGCTCACGAGCCTGGTCTCCAACGTGATCGACAAGGAGACTCAGGAGAAGATCGAGGTGGTCAAGCAGCGGCTCATCCGCGACTTTGGCTACAACGACGAGTCGGCCACGGACGTGCTGAACTACGTCGCCTCGATCTTCGCTCGGGGCGACGTGCGGACCTGAGATGAGCCGCATCAAGCAGGACCACAGCCGCTTCCGCCAGATCGTGCGGGGCCGCATTCGGCGGAACCTCAAGCAGTACATCTCGCGGGGGGAGCTGATCGGCAAGCAGGGCAAGGATCGCGTGTCGATCCCCTTGCCGCAGATCGAGCTGCCGCGCTTCAAGTTCAACGCCCAGGACGGCGGCGGCGTCGGACAGGGCAACGGCGAGGAGGGCGACGGGCTCGGGAAGGGGCAGGAGGAGCCCGGCAAGGGCGAGGCGGGCGAGGGCGAAGGCGAGAAGGCCCTCGAGGTCGACGTCACGCTCGACGAGCTGGCGCAGATTCTGGGCGAGGAGTTGCAGCTTCCGCGCATCGAGCCGCGCGGTCAGAAGGAGGTCGTCACCGAGCGGGACCGCTATACCGGCATCCGGCCCGTCGGCCCCGACTCGCTGCGCCACTTCAAGCGCACCTACAAGCAGGCGCTGAAGCGATCGATCGCGATGGGGCACTACGACCCCAAGAATCCGGTGATCCTGCCGACCAAGGAGGACATGCGCTACCGGAGCTGGTCGACGGTCAAGAGCCCGCAGTCCAACGCGGTCGTCATCTACATGATGGACGTGTCCGGCTCGATGGGTGACGAGCAGAAGGAGATCGTGCGCATCGAGTCCTTCTGGATCAACGCGTGGCTCAAGAGCCAGTACGAAGGCATCGTCACGCGGTACATCGTCCACGACGCGACGGCGCGCGAGGTGGACGAGCACACCTTCTTCCACACCCGCGAGTCGGGCGGCACGATGATCTCGAGCGCCTACAAGCTGGCGGCGCGCATCATCGACGATGACTACCCGTCGAGCGACTGGAACATCTACCCGTTCCACTTCAGCGACGGCGACAACTGGTCGGTCGACGACACGCGGTCCTGTATCCGCATCCTGAACGAGGGCCTCGTGCCCGTGTCGAACCAGTTCAGCTACGGCCAGGTCGAGAGCCCCTATGGCTCGGGGCAGTTCATCAAGGATCTGCGCGAGAACTTCGCCGTGGGCGCCAGCGACTGCAACGTGGTGTGCTCCGAGATCAAGGACAAGGAAGCCATCGTCAACTCGATCAAGGAGTTCCTGGGGGCAGGCCGGTGATCCAGTACCTGAAGGTCCGCCCACTGTCGGACGAGCTCGAGGGCTGGCGCGTGAAGATCGAGGCCATCGCCGCGGAGTGCGGGCTGGACTTCTTCGAGACGGTCTTCGAGGTCGTCAGCTACGACCGGATGAACGGGATCGCGGCCTACGGCGGCTTCCCGACGCGCTACCCCCATTGGCGCTTCGGCATGTCCTATGAGCGGATGTCGAAGTCCTATGCCTATGGGCTGTCGAAGATCTACGAGCTGGTGATCAACACCGATCCCTGCACCGCGTACCTGCTCGAGGGCAACGAGACCGTCGACCAGAAGCTCGTGATGGCGCACGTGTTCGGGCACTGCGACTTCTTCAAGAACAACTTCTTCTTCAGCCGCACCAACCGGAAGATGCTCGACACGATGGCGAATCACGCCACTCGGGTCCGGCGCTACCAGGATCTCTATGGCTACAACGCCGTCGAGGAGTTCATCGACGTCTGCCTGTCGCTCGAGAACCTGATCGACATCCACGCGCCCTTCATCAAGCGCACGCCCGACCGCAGCTCCGAGCGTCGCAAGGAGGATCTGCCCGACGAGCTCATCGGTGACCACGAGGCCGTCCCGAGGCTCAAGGCCAAGGACTACATGGACGACTTCGTCAACCCCGAGGCCTTCCTGACGGCGCAGCGCAAGAAGCAGCAGGACGAGATCGAGAAGCAGAAGCGGTATCCCGAGTCGCCCCAGCGGGACGTGCTGCTCTTCCTGATGGAGAACGCGCCGCTGACGAGCTGGCAGCGCAACGTCGTGGGCATCGTGCGGGACGAGGCCTACTACTTCGCGCCTCAGGCGATGACCAAGATCATGAACGAGGGCTGGGCCAGCTTCTGGCACACCCGCATCATGACGACCAAGGGGGTGCTCGAGGGCGGCGAGGTGATCGACTACGCCGACCACCACAGCGGCACGACCGTGATGCACCGCGGCAGCATCAACCCCTACAAGATCGGGCTCGAGCTGTTCCGCCACATCGAGGATCGCTGGAACAAGGGGCGCTTCGGCAAGGCCTACGACGAGTGCGACGACATGGCCGAGCGGGCGAACTGGGATCTGCGAACCGGCAAGGGCATGGAGAAGGTCTTCGAGGTGCGCCGACACCACAACGACCTGACCTTCCTCGACGAGTTCCTGACGCCCGAGTTCTGCGCCGAGCAGAAGCTGTTCACCTTCGAGCACAACCCGAAGGCGAACGAGTGGCAGATCGCGTCGCGACAGTTCGACGAGATCAAGCAGAAGCTGCTGTTCCAGCTGACCAACATGGGGCAGCCGATCATCGAGGTCGAGGACGCCAACTTCGAGAACCGGGCCGAGCTGCTCTTGTCCCATCGGCACGAGGGTGTCGACCTCGACGCGCCCTACGCCCACGCCACCCTGCGCAACCTGTTCCGCCTCTGGAAGCGGCCGTGCCACATCGCGACCCACAAGGGCGAGAAGCGGGTGCTGATCTCCTTCGACGGCCAGAAGATCGCCGAGCGGAACTTCGGAAAGGCTGCGTGACCGTGATGCCTGCCGAGATGCCGGCGACTCCGTTCGCGGCGGTGTTTGCGGCGCTGGGGGGCGCGCGCTATCCTGCGCCGCACGTCGGCGCCAGCGGGCGCGGGGCGGAGTCGTGCGCGAGCAGGAATCCCGGATGAACAAGACCAATCGGCGCGAGCTTCGCGGGCGCATGCCCCGCCTCGAGACCGCCCAGCCGGAGTTCCGGTTGATGGCCCACGGCGGCACTGACGTGGGCCTGCGGCGCGAGGTGAACGAAGACTCCTTCCTGATGCTGCCGAAGAACGGCCTCTGGATGGTCGCGGACGGCATGGGCGGCCACGCCGGCGGGCAAGTGGCCAGCAAGCTGACGGTGCAGACCGCGGGCACGTCGCTGGTGCGACGGCTTCACGCGGCCGAGCAGGACGCGCGCGCCCAGGATGCTCGCGTGAACGTGCCGCGCATCATGGACGACGCCGTGCGGGAGGCCTGCTCGACGGTCTTCGACACCGCGCGCGTCCAGCCCGAGCTGACCGGCATGGGCAGCACCGTCACGGTCATGATGGTCTACGGCTCGGTCGGCTACTTCGGCCACGTCGGGGACAGCCGAGCCTACCTGGTGCGCGACGGGGCCATCCATCAGGTGACCGAGGACCACTCGCTGGTTCAAGAGCAGGTGGCCGCCGGGCTGATCACGCCCGAGCAGGCCAAGGTCTCGGTGATGCGCAACATCATCACCCGCAGCATCGGCTTCGAACGCGACGTGAAGGTCGACACCAGCGCCCTCCCGCTGCGGCGGGGCGATCGCTTCGTGCTGTGCTCCGACGGCCTGACGGGGCACGTCGAGGACGACGAGATTCGGGACATCGTGCAGCACAACGACTGTCGCCGTGCGCCGCGCCTGCTCATCGATCTCGCGAACTCGCGGGGTGGCGAGGACAACTGCACGGTCGTGCTGGTCTCGGTTCAGGGCCGACGCGGACGGCAGCGCGACAAGCGCAACAAGATCTAGCGCGCATGGCGGGCCCACCCCGGCGCCGCGTCTCCCTCTGTCTCATCGTCAGGAACGAGGAGGACTTCCTCGAAGGTTGCCTTGCGTCGGCGGCGGACGCCTGCGACGAGATCATCGTGGTCGACACCGGCAGCAGCGACGACACCGTCGGGATCGCCGAGGCCGCGGGCGCCCGGGTCGTCCACTTTCCCTGGGTGGACGACTTCGCGGCGGCGCGCAACGCCTCGATCGACGCCGCCACCGGGGACTTCGTGCTGGTGCTCGACGCCGACGAGCGACTGGCGAAGGGCAGCGCTCAGCACATCCGGCGGCTGGTCGAGGCCGAGGCCTGGGACGGCCCGACCACGATCTATCTGCCGCTCATCGAGAACCGCGACAAGGAGGGCAACGCGCTGGGGGCCGACCACATGCCGCGGCTGTGGCGGCGGAGACCCGAGCTGCGCTTCACCGGTCGCGTCCACGAACAGTTGGGCTGTGGGGTGGCCGGGCTGCGACGGTGCTATGAGGACGCCTTTCACGTCATCCACTACGGCTACGACCCCGATCTGCAGGTGCAGCGTGGAAAGCGCGCGCGCAACGTGACGCTGCTGCGCGCCGAGTTGGCCGAGCGGCCCGACGATCCCTCGCTGCACTACTACCTGGCCAAGGAGCACTACGCCGACGGCGACGACGCGGTGGCGCTCGCCGGGTTCGAGCGCGTCATCGCGGACGGCACGTTGCTCAACCACAGGCTGAGCAGCATGGTCTTCGTGGTGGAGTGCCTGCGCGCCCTCCAGCGACCGCGCGAGGCGATGGACCGCGGCCTGGCGTGGCTAAAGAAGATCACTGATTACAGTGAGTTGTGGTTCGTGACCGGTCAGGCTGCGCAGGACGCGGGGCTCCCGATTCGCGCCGAGGGATGCTTTCGTTTCGCCACGCAGGCGCCGGCCGGCCTGACCGCCACCGCCTTCCGCGATCCGGCCATCCAGCAGTGGCGCGCGCGCCTCGAGCAAGCGCGGGCGCTGGCCGCCATGGAGCTGCCCGAGCGATCCGTCGCCGTCTACCGCGAGGTCCGCGACGCCCTGCCGCCTCAGGAGCGTATGCGCGCCGATCTGGAGGAGGCGGCGCTCGATCTGGATTTGGGCGACGAGATGCGGGCCTGGGCGCTCTTGGAGCCGCTGCTCGAGACCGCGCCGGCCGACGCGACGCCACTGCTGCTGCGCTTCGTCCAGATGTACGTCGACCTCTTCGGGCTCGAGAAGGCCTACGAGGTGCTGCGCAACTGCCTGATGCAGTACCCGGGCTTGCTGCACCAGCTGCCCGCCGTGGGGGCCGCGGTGGATCTGGCCGAGGCCGTCGGGGACGAGGAGCACCTCATCGAGTGGTTGCAGATCTGCATGCACCTGCACACCCCCCACGCCGAGCACGCCCTGCGCCTGGCGCGGTTGCTGGCCGACCGCGGTGACGCCCGCGGCGCACGCGAGGCCCTGGCGCGCGCGCGCGCTCTCCTTCGCGAGGGTGGCTGAGGTGGGCCGCGCGCGTGCGATTCGCGGGTGCGGGCCGCGCCGCGGTCGGGCCACACCGACATGAGCAGCGTCGCCTGGGCGCGCCTGTGGGGCGGGGTGCTGAGCGCCCTGGAGCCGCTCCTCGGCGAGACCGACTGGTTGCCCATTCGCCGGGGCCGCGCGCTGGTCGACGGCGGCGACGCCGAGCGGGCGATCCTGTACCTGCACCGCGCCCTCGCGCACCGCCCCGCCGATCCCTGGCTGCACTACCACGCGGGGCGCGCGGCACAGGCCAAGGGGCTCAACCGGCAGGCGAGGGCCCGCTTCGCGCACGCTGCGGCCCTCGTCCCCGACGAGCCCACGTTCCGTTTCGCGCTGGGCTACGCGCTGCGGCTCGAGGGGCACCTCGGGGCGGCGGCGCGGGAGTATGCGCTGGCGCTGATCGCGGTCCCCGACGACCCGCGCATCTTGTTCAACCTGGGCGTGGTCGAGCGGGACCGCGGTCGCTTGGCGCAGGCCCAGGCGCACCTCGAGCGCGTGGTGGCGAAGTGGCCGCGCGACGTGCGCGCGCTCTACACCCTCGGCGTGTGCGCCTTCGAGCGGAAGGACTTCGACACGGCAGAAGGCGCGCTCCGGCGAGCCCTGCGGCGCCAGCCCGGGCATCACAAGGCGAAGTACCAAACCGCGCTGATGGCCCTCGAGCGCGGCGACCGCGAGGGCGGTCAACACCTGTTGCGCCGCGTGCTGTTGCTGCGCCCGGGCTACGGGCCGGCGCACTACGCGCTGGGGCGCACCTTGTTGGACGCCGATCCCGGGCGGGCGCACCACCACCTGCGCGAGGCCATCCTGGGCAAGCCCGCCATGCTGCGCGCGCACCTGGATCTCGCGCGGCTGCACGAGCGGGCGGGCCGGCTGACCGAGGCCCGCAACGAGTACGTGCTGTTCCTGCGGCACCACCCCGACGCGTCCGCGGAAGGGGTGCGCGCGAAGGTCGCGACGCTCGACGCACACATCGGGCAGGCCGCGTGAGCCGCGCCGACGACGAGACGGTGGGCCTGCGCGTGGTGCGGGTTCGGCGCGACGCGGTGTTGCGGGACGACGTGGTGGCGGTCGAGGAGCCCCTCGAGATTCGGGTCGACGGGCGGGCGCTCGCGGTCCTGATGCGCACGCCGGGGGCCGATCTCGACCTGGCGGCCGGCTTCCTGGCGACCGAGGGGCTGATCGACGGGCCGGACGATCTGATGGGGCTCGCGACCTGCGCCGATCCCGCGCGGCCCAACAGGCAGAACGTGGTCCTGGCGACGATGGCGTCGGGGGTGAGGGCGGCGCCCGAGCGCTTCGACCGCGCCCAGCGGGCCATGTACGCGGCCTCGAGCTGCGGGCTCTGCGGGAAGGCGAGCATCGAGCAGGTCTTCATCCGCGCCCCCGCGCTGCTCACGCGACTCGAGCTGGATCCGGCCGTCGTGACCGCGCTGCCCGATCGCCTGCGGACCGTCCAGCCCCTGTTCGCGCGCACCGGGGGGCTGCACGGCGCGGCGCTGTTCACGACCGAGGGCGAGCTGCTCGGGGCGGCCGAGGACATCGGCCGCCACAACGCGGTCGACAAGGTGATCGGCGCGAGGCTGCGGGCCGACGCCTTCCCTCTCGACGGGCTGGTGCTGGCGGTGAGCAGCCGGGCGGGCTTCGAGATCGTGCAGAAGGCGGTGGTGGCACGTATCGGGGCGCTGGTGACGGTGGGCGCGGCGAGCAGCCTCGCCGATGAGCTGGCCCGCGCCGCCGGCCTGGCGCTCTATACCTTCGTGCGCGGACGCGGCTTCAACGCGCATCAGTGAGGCGGACGCGAAGGGTCACTCGAAAGGGGCGAGGTAGGGATCCTCGAGCGCCGCGTCGAGGCGGTCCACGCGGGCGTCGACCTCGGCCGCCAGCGCGCGCAGATCCACCGTGCCCGGGCCCACCACGCGGACGATCCGGGCCTGCGCGTCGAGCTGACGCAGGCGCTCCTCGGCCTCGGCGAGCTCGCCGCGGGCGCGCCCGCGCAGAACGACCAGGCGCTCGACGGTGAGGCGGGTGCGGTCGGCGGCGTGAGCGGCGCTCTCGTGGCCGGCGGCGCGCAGGCCCGTGATGCGGAGCGCCAGCGCCCCGAGCTCCAGGTCGGGCCGCGCGAGCACCTCGTCCATCTGGGCGACGCGCGCCGCGGCGGTGGCGAGCTTGCGGGCCAGGGCCTGCATGGTGCCGTCATCGGGCAGGAGGCCGCGATCGGTGACGGCCGGCGCTCGGCCGACGCCGTGGGCGACCAGACGAAGGGCGCGTACACCGG
>CALBMW010000757.1 GCA_937896275.1 uncultured Myxococcales bacterium | reverse complement strand
GATCGCCCCGTTGAGCGTCCCCCCGAACAACGTCCCGAAGTAGCGCCGGTGACTGGCGTTCGGCGCCAGGTTCACCAGCGATCCGGCCTCGTACGACCTGTTCGACTCGAGCAGATCGAGCTGGAACTCCTGCGTCACGACGTTGGTCACGGCGCCGCCGCTCAGCACAAAGGTCCGGGTGACCTCGTCCCCGAGCGGGGTCATGTCGTCCTGATCCGTCGTCAGCACGACCATGCCGGACGCCACCGAGTGCGCCTCGATCGCGGCGAAGATGTCGGCGATCGTCGGCGTCGCGCCGTCCACGTCGAAGGTCGCTGTGATCCGCTGCCCATCCACGGTCACGAGCACGCCAGCGAGACCGGCCTCGTTCACGAGCCGCAGCGACAGGGCGTTGCCCTGGGGGCCGGAGGTCGCGGCCGTGACGGTGGCGTTGCCTTCGGTGACGGATCCGAGGTCCGTGTGGGTCAGCGCGATCTGCGCGGCCGTCGCCGCCGGCAGGGTGATGTTGCCGGGCAGTTCGAGCGCGGCCGTGAGGTGCAGTCGGTTGCCGACGACTTTGTCGACGACGGCGCGCGCCTCGACCGCCCGGCCGGTGGCGGCGACGTGCAGGTCGTGACTGGCGTAGTGCAGTGTGATGACCGACCCCGTCTCGAACCCCTCGGCGTTGACGACGTCGATGTGGGTCGCCCCGTCGAGCCCCGAGTTGGCAAGGCGCGTGCTGGCGATGTGGTTCGAGTTCGTCCGAAGCAGCGAGCCGGAGGGCAGGTCCGCAGGGTCGAGCGCGTAGACGAAGCGGATCGCGCTCTCCGAGGGAACCACCTGCGCCACGATGATGGACGAGATGGTCACATCCACCAAAGGCGCCAGCGTGTCGCTGTCGAGGACGTCGAGGACGTCGCCGACCTTGAGGCCCGTCAGCGAGGTCAGCTCCCACTGCACGAGGGCCTGGCTACCGCCGGCCTCCACGGGCAGGTCGTTGTCCGCCGCGTCCGCCGTGGTGGGGGTGCCCACCGACGTCCACGTCTTGCGCACCGAACGCAGGGTGAGGTCGTTCCCCCAGGCCCCGACGTTGGAGGCGTAGGCCTGGAACGCCGTGACCGTGTCATCGTGGCTGGGGGCGACGGAACTCTGGGCCTGCGCCGCACCCTCACCCGCGAGGCGCAGGATGTACGCATCCCCGCCGCCGCGCGCGACGTAGTCGCGGTAGGCCATGGCAAGGTCATAGACCGCGCCGGTCTTGAACCCACCGTAGATCGTTGCGAAGTCCGTCAGCCCCAGCACCTTCCGCGCGCGGTCGGTGGGGCCGCGGCGGGAGTGGCCCATGAGAGCCGCGAGGTCCGCGCGGGCGGGGATCGTCCTCCGGGCTGCGCCGATCTCCTCGATGTTCAGACCGACGTTGGCCATGGTGCTCTCCATCCACGTACGGAAAATCTGCTGGCGTCAACTGCGAGGCAGTCTATCGGCCTTCTTGCGCGAATGTCCACTGTCGAAGTTCTACCACGAACTCCTACCGTCAGCCGGCCGAAATGACGATCGACTCGTTACTGCGAGTCCGCCCGCCGGTGCCGTGCAAGATCGAGATGCTCCTCACCAGAGGGACCTCGGTGTAGGGGGCGTCGAAGTCGAGGGCGTAGACCTCCGCCATGAAGGTGCCTCCGAAGATTCCATCGCCCTGGCGCACCTCTTGGTTCGGGCTGTCCACGATCCTCATCCGCCAGGTTGCGCCCGTCTGCGGCGAGCGCAGGACCTCGAAGGCACGGCGGAGGGCTTTGATGCCCGTGAGAGATTCCTTCGGGGATGCGCTCCAGTGCTCGACGGACACCCGGAACTTCTTCGCGAGGGGCTGGAAGCGTTCGCGCGCCCGGCGCTGGGTCGCCCCGAACTTGAAGTCGGTCATCCGCCCAATGTGCTGGACGTCCGTCTCCTCGGTCCCTTGTAGACGGACGATCGTGTGGGGGATCTGCGTGATGTCCACGAGCTCATCCCGCTGCGCGATCGTGACGCGCGCCTGCCCTGAGAAGCGGATCATCAGCACGGAATCAGCATCCTGCACCTCGGTCAGGTTCAGGACCGGGCCTGCCCCCCAGGACTCGAAGAGGTTGGTCGCCCTCGCTGGGTCCGTGGTCAGGTTGAACACTTTCGCCGGCAGGTCGGTGTCAGGGGCGTAGGTGTCCGTCAGCGCGTACGCATCGGTGGCAGCGCCGAGCTGCGTCCTGCGCTCCACGGAGACCGCCGAGGCGGTGGCGGTCTCCTTGGCGAGGGTCATCCAATCCAGCAGCAGGGTGTGGTCCCACTCGAGGAAGGGGGTAAACCCCGCGAGGCGCGGGTCGAGGCCCAACGCCTCGAGCCGCACGCGGAACCCGAGGAGTGCACCCGTGTCGGGAATGGCGAGGGCCGCGCAGTTCTCGTTGAAGTCGATCACGCTCGTGTAGTCGCCGTCGACTTCGGCCGCGACCCACTCCACGCCATCCCAAGTGAGGTAGGTCTCCCCGTCGATCGTCACCTGCACGGAGAGGTGGTCGTCGGGGAGGGTTCCGCCGGTGGGGTCGACCACGAGCACGGCAAGCCCGAACACCTCTGTCAGAGCGGTCATGCGGACCACCGGCGAGGTGAAGGGGGCCTCATCCACGGGATGACCCCCGAAGCCGAAGAGGGGGGGATCCCCTCCCGTCTGACGAAGACGCAGCGCGTCCCGCATTACGACGCCGGCAGAGACCGCCGCGCCCTCTGGCAGTTCGCCACCGGCTACCCACTCGGGGAAAGGAAATCGTACTGCGGCCACTGCTACACCCTGCCCGGGAGGGACACGCCGGAGCGGCTGTTGCCGATCGTGACGTGGTACTTGCCGTCGAACATGGCCCTGCCGATTGCCTCGACCAGCGCGCGCCCAGTTCCTGCGTTTTGCAGGAACTCCTCTTTCGCCTTGGCGATAGCCGGCCTCACCACAGGCCGCGCCGGCACGGAGTAAGAGTGGCCCTCCTTGAGAGAGGCCATCGCCAGCCACGCACTCGCCTTCTTCATCGCGTGGCCGCCAAGACCCCGGCCCGCGGCCCCGAGATCACCTCGCCTCACGTTCGCGACCTGCAGCCACTTGTTCATCTTGTAGGTCGCGTAGCGGAGGAACTTCGCCGTCGCCGTGAGCGTGTACCCCGTCTCCAGGTAGTACATCACCCGGCTGCGCGCGCCGAAGTCCACCCGCATCCCACCCCCACGGGTGGGCGTGATCTTCACATTGCGCGCAGCGGACCCGGAGTCCTTGAGGGCCGCGGTCGACTTGGTGTTCTGGTTGCGCAGCGCCATCGTGAGGGGCGAGGCGTTCTTGATGCTCTGGCCGATGAGCGAGGCCGCCTGAGTGGAGTCCTGAAGTACCTTCTTGATCTTCGACACCGCCGCCACGGCAATGGCAGAGCTGATCTGCCCCGCGAGCTTCGTGACGAAGGCATTCCACTGCGGGGAGTTGTTGGCGACGTCGTTGATCGCCTTCATCACGTGCTTCGACTTGGCCGCCACCTCGAGTGTGGCGACGGGGACTGAGGTCGGGGTCCGCCACGTGCTTTCCCCGAAGCCACCATAACTGCCCGTGCTCGTACCCCCAAGAGCGTTGGTGTAGGAGCCACGGGAGGGGAGGTTCGGAATACTCACCCCGGGCTCCCTGTCACGTCCTTGTGCTTGTCCAGCACCAACTTGTAGCCGACGGGGCCCCCGCGCAGGTGGCCGAACGGTCGCACCTCGGTGACGATGAAGTCCTCAGCGTCGATCCCATGCAACCGGGTGATCCCCGTCACCTGCGCGTTCTTCAGCTGACCCGGTGTCAGCCCCGCGGCAGTGAGGACGTGGTGGGAGACGCTCAGCCAGCCGAAGGTGTAGTGGTCGTCGCCTGCGAAGGCCGGCTGCTGGTCCTTGCTGCGCGCCCACCGCGCTTGCACCCGCAGGGTGAATGGCTCCCCGAACTGCTGGTCAATCGACTGCGCCGGGTGGTCGAAGACCTCGTCCCGCAACAGACCCGTCGCGTCCGTCTTGTGTAGACGGAACGTCGCCGGTGCGAGGGCCATGCGGAACGGACGCATCAAGCGCCTCCGGCGCTCAACCAGATGTTCAGGGTCGTGGCCTCGCCGGCGTCGCACGTGGCGCGCAGGCGCAGAAACTTCACCGCCTTGCCCGAGAGCTGGATGAGCCCGGTGGCCTCAGCGGCGAGCGGCAGGAAGTCCGGCGTCGACAGAGTGACCCACGGCCCGAGGGAGGTGGGGGCCGTCTCCACGTCGAGGGAAGTGAGGTCGTTCCCGCCGGCGATGTTCTGCACGTAGATCGCGAAGCGATCGAACGCTTGCACGTCGAGGGGGGCCAGCACCGTGGCGACGGTGTCCGTGACGACCGCAGCTGCAGCGACTGCGCCACCTGCGAATTGGGAGGAGAGCTCGCTCATATCAGCGCCACCTTGGCAGGCCTGCTGTGGGCCATCAGGATCTGGTCGATCGCGGGGTTGCCCGTGAAGGCGGCTTGGCCGGCGGCGGCCGGGAACAACTCGTAGCTGTACCCGTCCGTCGACTCCTTCTTCAGTCGCGTCGGATCGATCGCCGCATCGCCGTCCGCCATCGCCGTCCGCTCGAGGAGCATGGTGGAGAAGATGAAGGCGGTCGCATCCTCGATCCCCTCGGGTACCTGCCCCAGGCGGCGGGCCACGGAGTCGTCCGCCGGAATCGTGGCGAGCAGGTTACGGCTACCTGGGGGGTCGAAGCTGATCTCGCGCGTCGCACGATTCACGTCCGTGACGATCACCCGCACGGAGTCAGTGGGACCCATGAGGTCCACCACGTCCCGGGGGTAGACGCCGCCGACGCTCGCCAGCCGACAGGAGGTGGAGTCCGCCTCGACGTCGGTCTCGATCACGTTCTCGACGCGCAGGTAGTTGTCCATCCAACCGAAGGCGCCGACCACCTTGACGTTCCCGGTGCCACCTGGGAACACCCCGAGCCTGCGCTCGAACGCCCGACGGTGGTTGCCCCAGTCGCCGGCGGCCAGGGCTCCGAGGGGGGCGCCGGGATAGGTCATCGGGTAGTCGTCCCAGATCGGGGACAGAACCTCGTACGCCCCCAGCGCGAAGCCCTTGTAGTGGGTCGCCTCTGCCAGCACCTCGATGGAGAGGATCTCTTGGATGGGGAGCAGCGCCGGCGACTGGATGAGAGGGGAGTTCCGCCCGCTGAGGTAGTGCGTCCCGAAGTTCGCGATGAAGGTCTGCCCCGTCACCCCATTCACTCGCGCGCTCGCGCGCCGGATGAGGCGCCACACCTCGTTGACGCTCAGGGCGTCGAGGTCGAGCCCGCTCTCCTCGAGGAAGGTGGGGGTGATGTAGATGTAGGGCAGGGCAACGGTGCGGTTGGTGATCTGCGAGGCAGAGGCCGCAAGGGCTGCTGCAAGATCGTCCACCGGGCTGACAGTAACAACGACGCGAGACCCCCACCTCTGCCCTGCTGGGTGCTCGACGAGCAGGTACCAGTCGCCGGCGGTGTTGGGGGTGAAGCTGGCTTGGTACAACCCCGTGGGGTCTCCCAGCGCATCGTTCAGTTCGACGACCACCACGTCGAGGGCGGAGATCGCTGCGGCCAGCCGAAGGGTGGCAGTCACGTCCCCAGCGGCCCCAGTGAGCGGAGTCGCGCCATCCGCTTCAACGAGCGGGAATCGCAAGAGGACTGGGACCCCTACTTGACCTATGTCCACGCGCGCACCTCTCTGGGGGAGAGCCTACCCACCATGTACCTCGAAAGCCACGAGTTCCCCGTAGAACTCTGGGGCTAGAGACGAAGAAGGGCGCCCGCAGGCGCCCTTCTTTCAGACCTAACCGGCTCACGCCGGGCTCAGGTCACTGCACGACGTAGCCGTTGTCGATGTCGACGGCGATCGTCGCGCCCGTCGGCGCAGTGCCGTACTTGCGCACGACGTTGCTAGCCGTGCTCGGGGCGGTGTTGGTCAGCGCGCCGGCGGTGATCTCGCTGAGGAAAAGCTCCTCATCCACGGTGAAGCCGTGGGCCGCCGCCGAGATGATGCCGCCGGTCTGCAGCACGAAGGTGTTGACGTCCGTGACGGAGGCGACGATGCCGGTGTTCGCACTGTCACCCGCGTTGGCGGCCGAGTCCGCCTGGGCCTTCGCCCAGTTCGCGCCGTCCCAGTAGACGACCTCCTTCGCGACGAAGCCGTGGCCCGCCTCGGTGATGTTGCGGGTGAAACCGGCCTCGCTGGCCGTGAGGCCCCCCTGATCGGCGGGGGCGGGCTGAATGGGCATGGTAGCTCCTCTGTCGTCCTCTGAGGCTCGCATTTCGAGCACCCGAACTCTACCGCCCGGCAGGCCCCGGAGAACAGGCGCGTTCACCAAGGTTCCAACAGGCTTCGGGGTTTCGTACGAACCGATCGCGGACAAAAAGTACACGACCCCAGGATCGGCCGCAAGAGAGTTCGACGTAGAACCCGGAAGCAGCAGAATGAATCGGTTGGGGTCAAGGACGGTTTCGACCACCCCCACCCAGTCGGCGAAGTTCAGGTCGTTCGAGGAGGCGAGCGTGTAGTCGCCGGCCACCAAGCACAGCACTTGACCTGGGTTGAATCCGTGTCCCGCCTGGGCGATGACTTCCCGGCCGGAAGTGGGTGAGGTCAGCCGATCCACAGAATCACTCCGCGGCGGCGGGGGCCTCCGCCTTGGCGATGTCCGACAGGAGCCGCTTGTCGCTGTACCGCCCGTCGAACATGACGCCGAGTTCACGGCACCGCGCCTCGAGTTCTTCGCGCGTCGGCCCGGCTTCGACCGGGGCAGGTGCGGGAGGGGCGTCCACCGCGGGCGGGGGGCCTGCCTCGGCAGGCTCCGGGGCCTGCTCGCCGGCGTGCATGGCCTTGGCGTACTCCAGCTCCCCCCCCTGCTTGCCCTCGATCGAGGGCAAGGCCTTCGGCCTCAGCCAGCCGGACGGCTCACGGCGGGTCTGTCGCACCCCCCGCTTGCCGGCCGCCGAGTCGCGGTAGAGGAGCGCGCGCACGGGGTCGTGGGGGTGAACCGCGAGGACCTCGCCGGGGGCGATGGGCCGCCCGTAGAGCTCGACGATGCTGGAGCCGGTGTTGGTCAAGTTCATCGGCGCACCTTGAAGGGGGCAGGGGGGCGGGCCGCCGCGGATCGGCGGCCCTTTCGTCAGGCCTCAGCTCGACGGGGTCAGGCGAAGACGGCGGTCTCGTCGGCGCCGAAGAGCCGCAGCCCCGTGATCGTGACCATCTTGCGGGGGTCTTCGATCGTCGCGTCGTGGTGGAAGTAGATGTCGGAGAGGTACTCGTCCTCGCCCTGCTCGTACTTCATGTAGTGGCGGAAGCCCAGCGCGTCCGAGCCCTGGTCGGCCGTGCTGAAGTGCACGCCGAAGTTCGTGGGCTGCGCCAGCCAGATGCTGGTGCCGGTGTAGCGGAGGCCCACGTCCGCGCCGTCGAAGTCGTCCTCGTCGAAGCCCATGAGGGCGAGGCAGTTGCCGCCCACCTCGGCGAGGGTGACCTGGCCGCCCTCGTCGGCGACGCCGGTGGGCGCACCGACGGCGACGCCGACGAACTCGATCCGGCCGTGCTGCCCGACGCGCGCCACGTTGGCGAAGGCGGCGCCGTAGTCGCCGCTGGCCACCAGGGCGTCGTTGATGATCTTGCAGACGCGGAACGGGTGGAGCATGCGCTCCTCGACGTTCGCGTCGCTCCAGTTGGGCAGCGTGATCTCGAGCGCGTCCCGATCGTCGATCGCGATGCTGAAGACCTCGTCGTCCGGCGGGAAGCTGAACGGGCCGGGGATGCGACCGATGACGCGCGCGGCGCCGGCGTCGCCGACGGGGACGGCCTCGTCGATCGGCATCAGCGGGACGCGAACGAAGGGCAGGCCGTAGGGCGCGGCGGCGCCGCCCTGCAGCGCGCTGACCTTCTGGACGTCCACGCCGGTGAGCTCGAGGAAGTGGACCCACTCCATCCAGGCGTTGGGGTTGCCCCACCACCGGAGGCCCTGGATGCCGGCGTCGCCGTGCGGCCGCATCTTGATGGCCTTGTAGAAGTGCTCGCTCGACATGACGGCGCCGCCGACGTCGTTGACCATGCCGTAGGTCTTGCTGATCTTCAGCCAGCCGTCGTTGGCGCCGAGCAGCAGCCCGCGCTGATCACCGGCGACCAGCGCGAGGTCGGTGTCGCCGTTGATGCTGGCGTCCTCGACGTCGTGCGCGATCAGCGGCATCAGCTTGCTGTCGAGGTCCTGCGCGAGGGTGCCGCGCTGCAGGCCCTTGGTGATGAACTCGGTCGTGTGGGACTTCGAGCTGCGCATCTTGAGCATCTCGTAGCGGCGCTTCCCGAACATCACCATGTCGGAGTCGTAGTTGCCGACGCCCGGCTTCGCGGCGGCGTTGTCCTGGCGGCCCTCGCGCACGTAGGTCGAGGCCGAGCCGCGGGCGGCGCGCGTGATCGTCTGGGTCATGAACCCGGAGTCGTACGTGCCGGCGCTGTTGCCGTCGTTGTGCGTGTGGATGCGGACGTCGCCGGGCATCAGCGCGGCGTTGTTGCTGAAGCCGGTGCCGTCCTGGAACTGCCCCTGCGCGATGGGGCTGTCGGGCGGGAACTCCTGCGGCGCGATCTTCGGCGCGATCATCACGCCGTAGGCGCGGACGTTGAGGATCAACTGCTCCTGCACCAGCTCGGGGGCGAAGCCGCCGACGTGGTACAGGCCGTTCTGCGTGGCGCCATCATCGGAGGCGCGGAGCTGGCGGAGGACTTCCTCCCCGGACGGACGAGCCATGGTCTCTCTCCTTCGGAACCTGTCAGTGCGACCATCCGGTCGGGGGGTGTTCGGTTCAGTTCTGCAGTTGCTTCTGAAGCTCGGCGAGCTTCGGGGTGATGAAGAAGCCGCTCAGCTTCTGGGGCTGGGCGGCTTCCGAGGGCGAGGCCGCCGCGGCCGCAGCCGCCGCGGCACCTTCAGCCGCACGATCGTTGGCGCCGACCGACTGCCCAGCCTGGCGCTGGACGATCTCGTGCATCCGCTGGTTGACGGCCTCCAGGCTGCGCGTCACCTCGGCCAGGTCACCGATGACCGGGGCGGGCTCGGCGGCCGGGACGGCCGGCGCGGCGGGCGCCGCGGCGCGCTCCACGGTCTCGATCGTCACCCCGCCACCGGGGGTGACCTCGACCTTGAAGCTCTGGCCGGAGGCGGCCATCATCTGGACGAGCTGCTGCTGCGTCTCGCTCAGCCCACCTCGGGCGACCGGCGCCTCGACGGGGGCGGGCGTGGGCGGCGCGACGGCCGGGGCGTCCACCGCGGCGGGCGGGACCACGCGGTTCACGAGGCCCTCGGCGTCCACGAAGAAGCCGGCGGTGACGCCGACGTTGCCTTCGGCGTCCTGCGTGAACACCTTGGCGCCGGCGTACTCGAAGCTGACGTCCGGCGTGGCGCCGAAGCGGACGAGCACGTCCCCGTCCTTGAAGCCCTGGATCTTCATGTGATTCCTCTGGATGGTCCGGGTCGCCGGCTCCGCCGGAGCGTCCTCAGCGATCAGTTTCACCTCGACGGGGGTGCCGTAGGTGGCTGGCGTGCCCGCGGCGCGCTCGTAGGGGATGCGGTAGTAGCGTGCCGCGAGCGGATCGCCGTACCAGAAGTCGCTGACGAGGACCTCGCCCATGGTCGCTCGAATTGCGTCGAACTGCCACCAGACGTCCTGCTCACCGAGGTGGTTCATCAGCGCCGTCATCGCGCCATCCACCACCTCACGCAGGGCGGCGATCAGGTTCTCGCCCTCATCGAAGTCCCGCAGCACCTCGGCGCGCAGGTCCTCGTTGCTCTCCACCTCGGCATAGAAGCGATCCACGCGACGGGTGCGAACCACCGGGGCATCGACTGCCTTCGGCGGCGCGATGCGGATGATCGGGATGCCGGCGTTCTGCTCCAACTCCTCGTCGGTGAGGATCGCCGGCGTGGTCACGAGGGAGAGCTCGTTGACCTGCAGCTTCTTGAACCGGCGCTTCTCAGGCTGCTTCGGCATCGTCTTCCTCCGGCTCGGTCTCGCCGATGCCGCCGATGCTGAAGCCGCGGAAGTGTCCGCTCTTCACGCCTGCCCACAGCTCATCACTGATGACCCTCATCGCCACCATCCACGAGCCCTTGGGCACGAAGAGGGAGGCCCCCTCGGCGGCCCCGGCCTGCTCGATGGGGAAGGTCTCGTCCTGGGTGGTGATGTAGCTCTCGACGATGACGAGGTCGGTGCGGAAGATCCCGTCGTCGACCTTGCCCGTGTGCATCAGCTTCGGGCCGGTGCCCTGCTCTTCGTAGCCGCGGTTCAGGCGCTCGTTGAAGCTGTGGGCGGTGGTCCGAATCAGGTCTTCGGGGAACGTCGTGCCGTACTGATCACGAATGCCGGGGCGGAGGGCCGGGAACTTGACGACCCGCTCCTCCTCCACCACCCGACAGACGCTGACCTCGCGGCAGACGATCATTGACCCAAACCTCTTAGAGTTCTGCGACGAACTCTAAGCTGGGCCAGAATGGGTGTCAAGCCGCGAGACGCCCGACTTCAAGCAGAAGATCCTGCATCGACCTTGAGGTGCCCTCAGCAACCCCTGGGGTGGGCGGGGGGGTGAGAGCCAGCAGCGCGAGCGGGGTGTTCCCTCGGTCGGTCACGGGCTCGATGTCGGCGTCCTGCAGAATGCCGGCCGCCGTGCGACGAAGGGTGTTGATATCGAGACCCTGGGAGAGCTTCTGGGTCACGGTGGCGGCCTGCATCGGGTCGAGGTTCGAGGGCTTGACGAAGGCGAACTCCGCGGTGCCCGTCCCGATCTTCGGTGCGATGAGGGTGTTCAGCAGGTACGCCCAGAAGGTGGCCCGCGGGAGGACCACCTGCTCGTAGGTGATCTGCTTCTCGGCCACCGCGGTTGCGCGCGTCGTGGCGCCGGTGGCGAGGAAAATCCCCGCCACGCCGTAGACCTGCTGCACCTCGTCGTCGTTGGCCTTGCGGTAGGTGAGGAAGCTCGCGTCGTCGTTGACCCCGACCTTCAGGTCCTGCAGTCGGATCTTCACCCCCTTGCCCATGGCAGCGGACTTGAGGTCGGGCTGGAGCACGAGCATGCGGCCCGCGTTCTTCAACCCACTCCCCTCCCGGGAGAGGAACAGGGTGATCTGCTCCATCGAATCCTCGGAGAGGTTACCGTCCTCGACGATGACGGCGATGGGGATGTGCGCGTTGTTCTGCAGGAAGTTGAGATTCCACTTCCCGACCTGGCGGTTGCCTGCCACCGCGTTGACCGCGGGCGCCCACGGCGGGATGCCGTAGAAGTCGTCGAGGGGGCAGTAATTCTTGGCGTGGATGATCGCCGTGCCCTTGACGGACTCTGGTAGGTCTGCCGGCCACTCCTCGTAGAACCGCCCCGTGTACTTGTCGATGTACCTGTGGGCGGGGTCGTCGTCGCCGAGGCGGCGGAAGAACAGCTTCCGGCGCGAGGCGCGAAGCTGGCGGACGAACTTGTCGCCAGAAGCGTGGACGCGGGTGAACGCGGCAGGCACATGGAGAAGGCCCACAACGGGCGCTCCGGCCTTCCGCCCCTCTTCCACCACCTCGAGGAACCCGTTCCCGCAGCCCTGCAGCTCGAGCTCGGCCTGGTAGACCACTTCCGTGAACGGGACGGCGACGGTGTTCGGGCACTTGACGAACGCCCCCAGCGCGTCCACGTCTCGCTTCACCTGCTTGCTCAGGTTGCGCCGACCGCGGGCCTGACTGGCCGCCGGTCGCATCGGGATGCTGAGGGCCCCTAGTCCGACGCTGCTCCGCGCGATGACCGCGCAGCAGCGCGCGAGGCGGGAGTTGTCCTCCATCGACTGCAACCAGACATCGGGGCGAAACCGTGGGGGAACGAAGTCGACCGCGGAGGTGCTGGTGTCAGGCTCGTTCGCTCCTTCCGAGGGGGCGTGCCCCTTGACCATGAGCGCCCGGATCACGGTCTCGCCTTCCACGGAGTCCTTCGAGATGGCGTGCTGCACCGCCGACGACGAGATCGCGAGAGCCATCTTGGAACCCCTAGTAGCGCTGGACGGAGACTGTCGCCGGTTTGAGCTTGTACTGCAACACCGGGAGCGTGTGACAGGCGTGGCAGACCCCGGCCACTGCGTCCGCCATGTTCTTCTTGCCCTTCGGTGGGTGGTCGATCTTCTTCGGCTTCTCCTCGAGGAACCGAAGCTCCCTGAAGAGGGCGGGGTGATCGTACATGGACCACCGCCTCTGACCATCCTCGGCGACGTCGTACATCGCTTCCTTGAGGGAGAGGTAGGGGTCCTTGTTGGCGTCGACCGAGAGCTTCTCCACGTAGATGCGACCGAACTCGCTGGTCTGCCTCTGAAGGAACTGAGCACTGTAGGTGCCGTCAGCGGTTGTGGAGAGGATGGCGAAGCCGAGGTTCTCAAGGTGCTGGAGGAGCGTCTCGAGGGCACTGAATTGGATCTGACCTCCGTCTGGCGGGATGACCTCCAGTACGAGGTCCATCACTACCCGAGGGCGAAGGATCTTCGAGGCGTACACTCCCGCGCCATCACAGACCACGCACGCCATGTCCCCCTTGCCCTTGCAACGGATACACTCGACCTCGACCCCGAGCTGCTTCTTCCGGCCTTTGCCGATGCAACGCTCACACTTGAGGGACCCCTCCCCGCCGCACCGGCGACACTTCGTGCCCATACCAATGATGCCGGCACGATCAGTCATCACCATCTCGGAGATGTGACCCATTGCAAAGCCGAGAGCATCGTTGGAGAGGCCAACGTCGATGTGGACGGCGCGAGGGGACTCAGGGTTCAACCACGGCTTCCCGGTCTCCGGGTTGATGAGGAGGGCCTCCATCAGAGCGACGCCGTCTGATAGGCTGGTGGCGAAGGATGAGAACGGGTGTCGGAGCGTCGCAGCCGGATAGTCTGAGGTGTCGTCGCGGATACACTCGTCAAGGATCTTGCGGTTCGGCAGGAAGCGACGGAGAGCCAGTGACGCCCGGCCCGCCATGTCGCGAATGGACCCCTCGAGATCCCGCTCGAAAGCGGGGAGACATTCAATGGCGCAACGGAGGACCTCCCCCGCGGCGTGCTGGACCTCCTCCTCCGTCAGAATCCTGGAGCTGCGGTGATCGTCCCCCAGCTCCACAGGGAAGGTGACCCCTGAGAAGTAGAGCTTTCCTGTCGGGTCCTTGACTCCTCGCTTCTCCTCCCAGATGGCGTTGGATTGGACTACGACCTTGTGGCCAAGGCCCTTGCCGGCCGACGCCGCCACAATGCGTTGCTCAAGGTAGCTGTCGGGGAGGTCCCTCGAGGAGTCCAACACGATACGGCAAAGCGGGAGGGCAGAGTCTCCGCGCATGAAGCGGGACTTCATACGACGGATGGAAGCCTCCACAAGATCGGCAGCCACATCCAACTCGTCTTGGCCCCGCTTCTTGGCGGAAGAGGTGACGATGGGAAGGAAGTTCGCCTCTGATACCCCGATCCAGATCACGTCCTCTGAGTGGACCGCGCCCTCACCAGTGATACCGGGCTTGATGATCACCCCATCCGGGAAGTGCATCTCCGACATGCGCCGAGAGTCGGGCATGCAATGCTCACGGAAGTACGGGATGCTCTCGACGAGGTTGCGGAGAGGGTCGAAGAGTTTGGCCCTCGCCTTCTGGAGGTTGAGGCTCACGAGGACCATCACAATGGTCTCGCTCGACGCAATGCCCAACGCCTGCTGCGGGGAGGGGAAGCACGACAGCCGATAGCGGTCGTAGGCGGCCAGCATCTTCATCTTCTGAGTCTTGCCCAGGCCGATGGCGCCGGTGACGATGACCTCTGTCACATCCCCTTGGGCCGCCTTGATGAAGTCCTCCTTCTTGCGTGGCCACATCTCCTGCCCAAGGGGTCCGCTGTGGTACGGGGAGTTGATCCACTCCTCCGGTGAGAGGATGGGCCACTTAAGGACCGTGGCCTCGGGGTCGACAAGCCGGGAGCTGAACATCTGCAAGGCGGCCGCGAAGCCGCTCCTCGACTTCGCCTCGATCTGGAACCGACCGTCCAGCCCCTGCGTGTGCCCTCCTTGTACCGCCGGCGGCGGCGCGAGGGGACGGACTTCGGGAGGAGGCGAAGGGGCGGCGCCTGCGATGTGGAGTGCCACCGTCAGCCCTGCTTCTCGAGGAGCCTTTGGGCGATGGGGGCGAGGCCCACCCCGATGGCGCGCAGGACCATCGGCTGATCCTTCAGGTGAAACTGGATCACCGCGAGGATCTCGTCGAGGGTCTGCCGGAAGTCCTGCAAGGTGATCAGCTGCGCGAGCTTCTCCTGGGTGCGGACGTGGGCCTCCTTCGCCTTCACCCGCTTGTCGATCAGTCGCGAGAGGCGATCGATGAGGTCCATCTGCGCGCCTGGCAGGGTGTCCGGGTCGTCGAGGAGCGCGCGCGTTCGCATGATCAGCTCGGAGAACTCGGCCATCTCCTCCGTGAGATTGCCGGCGCCGCCGTCGGTCTTGAACTCCTGCGCCAGGTCCCAGACATCGCGGGTCAACCTCTTCGGCCGGCGCCTGGGCACGCCGCCGTCGAGCTGCATCTGCTCTAAGGTGGAGTCGTGCGGTTGGGCGATCTCCACCAAGGCAACGCGGGATGGCGGGGGATCAACGCGAGGGGTGAGGTTGAGGGACAGGGCCACGGGGGATCCTCCGGGTTCTTCACCGAAGGATAGAGAGTTTCCCCCTACTCAGCAACCATCTGAATAAGGCCCCAGTCCGCGAGCTTCTGGCGAATCTCCCCCACGGTAGCTGGACCCCCATGATGACCCGGCCCCCGCCTGGAGTAGATGGAGCTCCGCATACTGGCGAGGCATGCGGTGCACAGGCCGAATTGCAAGTAGGTCACGTTCGTTCGGGTGATGATCGATCGACACCCTCGGCGACAGGGCCCCTTTAGGGCAGGGCCGTACTCTGCGAAGAAGGTTGCTTGGGCCTCCTCCCCATGAGCGCCGTTGCGGGATGCC
>CALBMW010000756.1 GCA_937896275.1 uncultured Myxococcales bacterium | reverse complement strand
CCGCCGCGAGCCGCAGCGCGCCGCCGCCGCGCACGTCCGCGACCGCGGCCTCGAGCGCGCCGTCGCAACCGACGTCGACCGGTGCCGCCGCCAACGCCACCCACGCGAGCATCCAGGTCGCCATGATTGCCTCCATTTGCCCTGAATCTTCGACGCTTCAGGTCGGACCGGGGCGACACGGGGCGTAGGCGTGGGTGCGACGGCGACCCAGGGGTGTGGGGCGACCTCGAAGGTCGGCGGGCCCGGAATCAGGGATGAAAGGGAATCGTGGTGACGCTGTAGGAGCGCCGCCGGCCGTAGCCGATGTCGTCGTAGGTGAAGTCGGCGTAGTCGAAGGGGCCCGTGGTGATGATCGGGCTGACCGTCAGGTACATCACGCCTTCGATCAGCCCGCCCGGCACCACCTCGGCGGGCAAGGCCGGGAGTTGGTAGCGCGTCACCGCGCCCGGCGTGACGTGGGTCCACAAGGGCAGCCCGCGGTCGGACTCGATGGTGATCAGGTTCAGATCGGGCGGCTCCGTCGCGCCATCGACGCCCGGATCCACCGCCCACTCGATGACGCGCCCTGGGCCCAACTCGCCGTCGTCGACCGGGTTGAGCATCGACACGGTCCCCACGTTGGGGGCGATGCCGAGGCCACCCGCGAAGGCGCGCTCGGTCAACAGGGTTACGCAGTAGGGCGACCAGTCGGCGGTGTCCGACCGCGACAGCGCGAACCACTCCACCTCGATGTCGTCGTCCCACTGCGCCATGTCCGGCATGTACTGCAGCAGCATCTGCGGGGAGGGACCCTCGGCGCCCGCGTCCAACTCCCAGTAGCCCTCGGCGCCGAAGTCGAGGAACACGCGCACCTCGTGCACGGTGGGGGCGGCCGACGGGTTGCGCAGCGTGACCGGCACCTCGAGGTCCAGCGTACGGTCGATGTGGATCTCGAGCCCATCGACGGCCTCGCCCGGGCTCACGCTGATGAAGCGTTGCACGCCCATCGCCAAAGGCTGCACGTCGTTGCGCATGGGCCAGTAGTCCACCTCGCCCGCCAGGTAGCCATCCAGCAACTCCTTGCGCACGTAGCCCGCGGTGACGATGGCCGCGAGCTCGCCCGGGCGCACGAAGACCTCGAAGTCGCCGTCCTCGAGCAGCACGCCGTTGGGCTCGGGCCAAGGCAGCGAGGCGCGGTTGTACATCGAGCTGTGGGTCGTCTCGACGAAGGCCGCGAGCACGAGCCCCGGCTCCAGCGGCTTCTCGAGATCGGCCAGCCCCACGACGCGACCCGTGAGCCGCGAGGGTGGGATCGGATCGCGGTTGCCGCCTCCCTGCTCCACCTGATGCGGCGTGAGGTAGATCGTCACGTTCTCGTGGGTGACGCGCTCGAAGGTGCCCACCTCGTAGCCCGCCTGCCCGGCGGTCACCGAGACAGGCCCCGTCAGGTCGCGCGCCGAGAGTGTGGCCTGACCCCGCCCGTCGGCCACGCCGTCCCAGCGTCCTTCGGTCTCGAGCGCGATGACGATGACCCGGGCACCCTCGATCGGCTCGCCGGAGTATGCGTCGAGCACCGTCACGTTCACCGCGTGATCGATCACGTCGCCCCAGACGCCGCCAAAGCGGCTGACCGGATCGAAGTACTCGAAGGCCTCGGGCAGGAGCGTGTCGTCGAAGGGCGTGGCCGCGAGGAGCGAGACGCGGCCCGCGCGGCCGGGCGGCGTGCGCGCGAGGGCGTGCTCACCGTCGCTGACCTCGAGCAGCTCGAGCGGGCGTTCGTCGAAGGAGAGCACCATGGCGTCCGTGAAGCCCCGGCCGATCAGCTGCACGACCGTGCCCCCTGCCACCGCGCCTCGGCCGGGGCGCACGTCGAAGACCTCGATCTCTTCGAAGTAGGTCAGCGCGCCGGGCAGCGTGGCCCGCCGGGCGCCGTCGGCCACGGTCACGTCGACCGCGCCCGGCTCGTCCGCCGGCGCGGTACAGCGCAGCAGCTGCGGCTGCTCGAGGACGCACGGCACCGGGACGTCGTCGAGCAGGACCTCGGTGGTGAGCTCGAAGCCGTTTCCGCCGACCAGGAACTCGACGCCGCCGCGCGTGGGCACCCGGTGGGGCACCACGCCGTGCAGCGCGAAGGCGCCCACGGCGTCGGCCAGGTACAGATAGGCGGCGCGCGCGGTGACGGCCCCGTTGACGTTCTCGACCGCCACGTCGGCTGCCCCCGGCTCGCCGGCGGGCGTCGTGACGCGCAAAC
Source organism: uncultured Myxococcales bacterium (assembly GCA_937896275.1). Taxonomy (GTDB): domain Bacteria; phylum Myxococcota_A; class Bradymonadia; order UBA7976; family UBA1532; genus JACKDN01. The sequence goes on along the minus strand of CALBMW010000756.1, from coordinate 1,111 downwards.
GCTGGCGCCCCAGCTCGCTGCCCTGCACCCCGGCCGCCGCGCCGCCAAAGGTGACCTGGCTGGTCTCGGTGAGGCCCGCGCCGTCGAGGACGACCTCGTCCCCGCCCGCTGCGGCGCCGAAGCGCGGCGTCACCGCGTCGAGCAGCAGCGCCTCGAAGTAGGTGAAGCCGCCGGGCAGGCGCGCCTCACCGTTGATGTTACGGACGACGACGTCGACCGTGCCCGGGCGACCGGCCGGGACCACGGCCTTGAGGCGGATGGGGTTGAGCACCTCGACCGACGTGGCCACCGCGTCGCCGAAGCGCACCTCGGTCGGATCGACGAAGCCCTGGCCGTCGATCACCACCTCGACCCCACCCGTGGCCGGGGCGCGGGCCGGGTCGACGCTGCGCAGACCGAGCTGGCGGAAGTAGGTGAAGCCCTCTTCGATGTAGGACGGTCGAGCACCGTCGGGCCACACCACCTTGACGTGCACGGCCCCCGCCTGGTCCGCGGGCGGCACGGTACAGCGCACGCGGTTCTCGTTCTCGACCTCGATGTCGCGGCAGCGGGCGTCGCCCAAGAAGACCTGCATGCCATCGACGAACTCACGCCCCACGAGGCGGACGCTCACGCCGCCGGCGACCTCGGCGCGGTTGGGGATGATGGAGTTGAGGCGGCCGTCACCGACCTCGCCGTCGGGCGCGTCCGTGGGCCCGCGATCGAGCCGACCGATCCCCCCGGCGTCGGTGGGTGGGGCGCCGCCGTCGCCCAGGCCGCGGCCAGGATCGCCATCGTCCGAGGGCCCCGAGCAGCCGACCGGGGAGAAGAGGAGCGCGAGGATGAGCGCTGTGCAGGTGCGCATCGAGGATCGGGTCCTTTCGTCACCAATGGCGCCGTGCGTGCGCTGACGCCCACGTGCGTGCCGGCGCCACTAAGATGCAAGGAGCGCACCGTTCGCCGCGCGATCACCGACCCACACGCGACGGCCCCTTGCGCCGGGCCGGTCGCGCGCCCAACATGCCCCGCATGCGACCCTGTGTGCCCGAGAAGACGCTGCGCCACCTCGAGTGGCCGCGCGTGCTCGACAGGCTGGCCGAACACTGCCGCGGTCCGGTCGCCGTGGAGGCGG
>CALBMW010000755.1 GCA_937896275.1 uncultured Myxococcales bacterium | reverse complement strand
GACGTCGAAGTTGCCTACGGCACGGGAGAGATCCCCCCCGACGCGCTCCGGGTGGCCATTCGGAGCGAGCAGTCCGCGCTCGGCGCCGTGGCCGCGCCCACGCCGATCCACCTGCCGACCACCGTGCTCACCCCCTCGCCGGTGGAGCGCGCGAACGCGGCGCCGCCCACCCTGGGCGTGGCGCAGGCGGGCCACACCGCCCAGCCCTTCTGGCAGGGCCTCCGCCTCGACAGCTCGTGGGCCCACTGGAACTACGACCCGATCGCCGACGACGGCCCCCTCGCCTCGGACACGTCGGTCACCACGACCGAGCGTTACGACATCGAGCCGGTCGATCTGTACCGCCTGGCCCTGGCCATCGAGACGCGCTACGCCACGCTCAGCCTGGGCTACGAGTCGAACCAGGGCTTCCGGGTGGGCGACGGCGCCAGCACGCTGCTCGACGCGCTGGTCCAGTTCAGCGAGGTGCCCTACCTGGAGCGCTTCACCTTCGAGCTCACGACGCTGGACTTCGATCACGGTGAGGCCGCGCTGGTCGAGCGCGGATCGGGGGCGGTGCTCGAGCGTGCCCGCTTCAACGTGCACATGACCGCGGGCGAGCTGCGCTACCGCTTCCTCGAGCACGCCTACCTCTTCGGCCGCCACGCCCGGCACGCGCTGCCACGCAACGTCTACCTCGTCGAGCAGGGCGGCGCCGATCTGCAGCCCCGACGCCAGATCAGCGAGCAACTCCTGCAGGTCGAGACCGCCACCACCTTCCTGGGCGTCGGCCTGACGACCGACGACCGAGAGCGACCGGCCCTCATGGCGGGGCTGCGAGGGGGCATCGGCTTCGGCGACTACACCCTCGAGCCCCTGGTGGGCGGCGCGCGGCTCGACCGTGGCCACCACACCGCGGGCCTCATCGAGGGCCACCTCGGGTACCGCGTGATGGCCACCGACTGGCTCGGCTTCGGCGTGCGCGACGATCTATCGCTCCAGGTGCTGTCACCCACCGGGCTGCCCGAGGACATGCGCGATCTGGTGAAGGCCGCGGGGGCGAACCCGGACGACTTCGCGCTGACCTTCGGCCAGGCCGAGTTCATCAATCGTTTCGCGCTCTTCGTCGAGATCTCGATCTGAGCGACGGCCCGCGTCCGGCGCCGTCGCGCGCCGCCGTTGAGCCCAGAGGTCGCAGCATCTATGGTGCCGGGGCCACGAACCCCCGGGGGCCCCACCATGAGTCTCAACCTCGCTACGCTGCTGCGCACCGCCGCGCAGGAGCACCCGAAGCGCACCGCCATCGTCCTGGGAGACGCCGCGCTCGACTACGGCACGCTGCACGCCTATGCCCAGCGCTTCGCGGGGGCCCTGCAGGGCCTGGGGCTCGCGCCCGGCCAGCACGTCGCGCTGATGGTGCCCAACGTGCCGCACTTCACCATCGCCTACTTCGGCGGCCACTACGCGGCCACGCCGATCGTGCCCCTCAATGTGCTGCTGACGCCCGACGAGATCGCCTACCACCTCGATGACAGCGACGCGGTCGCGCTCGTGGTCTGGGAGGGCTTCTACGAGCCTGCGCGCGCCGGCTTCGACCGCGTCGAGACCTGCAAGCACCTCATCGTGGCGAAGGCGTCGCCCACCGACCTCGAGGCCCCCGAGGGCGCGCTGAACATGAACGCGCTGATCGGCGGCGCCACGCCGGTGAGCGATCTGCCGAACACGATGCCCGACGACACGGCGGTGCTGCTCTACACCTCGGGCACCACGGGTCGGCCCAAGGGCGCTGAGCTGACGCACTTCAACCTGTTCTACAACGCCGAGTACACGACGACGCGCCTGCTGCCGCTCAGCGCGACGGCCGAGCCGACGACCGCGCTGGTGGCGCTCCCGCTCTTCCACAGCTTCGGCCAGACCGTGCTGCAGAACGGCGTGCTGATGCAGGCGGGCACCCTGATCTTCTTGCCGCGCTTCGACCCCACCGCGGCCTTCGCGCTGATGCAGAAGCACGCCGTGGAGCTCTTCGCCGGCGTGCCCACGATGTACTTCGCGCTGCTCAATCACCCCGAGGCCGCCGCCTACGACCTGTCGGCGCTGCGCCTGTGCGTGTCGGGCGGCTCAGCGATGCCGGTCGAGGTGATGCGCGCCTTCGACGCCAAGTACGGCGTCAACATCCTCGAGGGCTACGGCCTGTCCGAGACCTCGCCGGTGGCCAGCTTCAACGTGCTCGACCGCCCCAAGAAGGCCGGCTCGATCGGCCTGCCCTTGCGCGGCGTGGAGTTCAAGCTGGTCGACGATCAGGACCAGGAGATCACCGCGACCGACACGCCCGGCGAGATCTGCATCAAGGGCCCCAACGTGATGAAGGGCTACTACCAGCGCCCCGAGGCCAACGCCGAGGTCATGCGCGGCGGCTGGTTCCACACGGGCGACGTCGGCACGCGGGACGCGGACGGCTACTACTTCATCGTCGACCGCAAGAAGGACATGATCATCCGCGGCGGCTTCAACGTCTATCCGCGCGAGATCGAGGAGGTCCTCTACGCCCACCCCGCCATCGCGGAGGCCGCGGTGCTCGGCGTCCCGCACCCGCGGCACGGCGAAGAGGTGCGAGCCGTCGTGGCGCTGAAGCCGGGCGCGGTGGTCACCGCCGACGAGCTCATCGCCTACTGCAAGGAGCACCTGGCGGCCTACAAGTACCCGCGCATCGTCGACCTCGTCGATGCGCTGCCCAAGGGGCCGACCGGCAAGATCCTCAAGCGCGCGCTGCGAGGCTGAGGCGCGGGGCGGAGCGGCGATGGCGCCCCATCACGAACTGGTCTGTCCGGCATGTCGGCGGACCTTCTCACCCGGCCACCTGGTGTGCCCCGACGACGGCGGACGGCTGCGGCGCTTCCTCGTGGGGCGCATCGTGCACGGCCGCGCGGTCGAAGCGCTGATCGACGTCGTACCGGCGGGGTTGGTGTACCACGCGCGCAACGTGGGGTTGGACCGCGCCGAGACCCTCCTGGCCCTCGATCCGCTGGTCGGCGTGCAGCAGATCGAGCGGTTCCGGCGCGAGCTCCAGGCCCGCGCGCGTCTGCGCACGCCCCACGTGCCGCGCCTGTTCGAGGTCGCGCTGCGCAGCGAGGCGGTGGACGATCCAGCCGCCGAGGTGACCGCCGAGCCCTTCGTCTTCCGCGAGATGGTCGGGGGCCGCTCGCTCGACGCCCTGCTCGCCGAAGGGCCTCAGTCGCCCGAGCGCGCCGCGCGACTGGTCTACCAGTTGGCCGACGCGGTGAGCGCGGCGCACCGCGAGGGCTTGGTGCACGGCGCGCTGCGACCCCAGGCGGTGCGCATCTTGACCGACCACCGGGGAGACACCGTGGCGTGCCTGCTGGGGCTGGGGCTGCCACGCCCGCGCGCAGACGACCCCGAGGTGGCGGCGTGGATCGCGCCCGAGGCCTTCGACGCGGCCGCGCCTGGGCGACGGGCCGATCTCTATGGCCTGGGGCTCACCCTCTACAGCCTGCTGCGGGGGAGCAACCCGCGCGCGGCGGTGCCCATGGAGCAGGGCCCCTTCGCGCGCGTCGAGGTCGAGCTTCCGCCCCTGGGGCTGGACGAGCCGCCGGGGCTCGAGGCGCTGGTCAGCTCGTTGTTGGCCCGCGATCCCGACGCTCGGATGGCCGATCCCGAGCGCCTGCGAGCCTGCCTCGA
>CALBMW010000754.1 GCA_937896275.1 uncultured Myxococcales bacterium | reverse complement strand
GGACCACCCAGTACAGCACCGACACCTCGAGCGCCGAGTCCGCGAAGTTGGCGAAGCGCACCGCGAAGTCCTCGCGCACCTTGGGGTGCTCGGCCAGGATGCCGCGCACCATCTGGATGGCCGCCTCGACCTGGTCGCCCGAGGTCGCATAGGTCAGCCCCAGGTTGCCCAAGAAGCGTCGCGCCGTGCGCGCCGACAGGTTCTCGATGCAGTCGCCCACCATCAAGGAGTTGGGGATGGTCACCAGCGTGCCCTCGAAGGTGCGCAGGCGGCAGGTGCGCAGGCCCAGGTCGATGATCGTGCCGGTGTGGCCCTTGACCGTGATCACGTCATCCACCTGAAAGGGCTGGTCGGCGAAGATGGTGACCGAGCCGAAGACGTTGGCCAGCGTGTCCTTGGCGGCCATGGCAAGGGCCAGCCCGCCGATGCCCAGGCCCGTGAGCAGCGAGACGATGTCGAAGCCGATGTTGTCGAAGGCGATGAGCAGCGCGAAGGACCACGTCGCGACCTTGAGCGTCTTCTCGACGATGGGGATGATCTGGTCGTCGAGGCGGCTCTCGGTGGTCTCGGCCAGCGGGTCGATGTAGGTCGCCCGCACGCCGCTGATGAGGTTCGAGAGGCTCCACGCGATGAACATCATCAGCAGGACGATGCTGACCTTGTGGATGCTCCCATCGAGCCCCGAGGGCAGCCGCAGCGAGCCGAGCGACGCGCTCAGCCCCCAGGTCATCACGATCCAGTAGATGGGCTGCTTGAAAGCGTCGAGCAGGATGTCGTCGAGCTTGTTCTTGGACTTGCGCGCCAAGCGGGCCAAGACGCCCTTGAAGGTCACCTGGACCAACTTGGCGGCGACGAACGTGGCGAACAGCCAGCCGATGAACAGCAGGCCATCCTTGACGCTGTTGCCGGCGAACATCTCCCTCTCGAGCAGATCACGCATCGACACCCCCTTTCGGTGAGAACGGGGCGCGATAGTGCGGCTGGACGGGCCGCTTGGCAAGCGATCGCACCGTCGCTGGCCCGCCGCGTGGTGCTGTGCTAAAGCCCTGCGGTGATGCGCGTCACCGACTCATCGACCTGCCCCGCCCCCAAGGTCACCGCCACGGGCGCCTCGACGTTCGCGCTGACGGTCGCGCTGCTCGCGGCCCCCAGCGCCGCGCGGGCCAACCCCTTCGACGGGTTCGGGGCCGGCGCGCGGTCACAGGCGATGGCCGGCGCGGTGGGCGCCCTCACCCACGACCACATGGCCACCTTCCACAACCCGGCGGGCCTCGCGCACGGGGTGACCGAGCTGGGATTCGGGCTGGTCGGCAGCTTCAACCGAACCTCGATCCTGCTGTCGCCGCGGCCCGCCGGCTACGATCCGCCCACCTACGCCAAGCGCCTCAACCCGCGCTCGGACACCGAGGATCCCCAGGGCGTCATCGGCGCCACGGTGGGCCTGAACCTCAAGATGTTCCACGACGATCTGGCGCTCGCGGTCGCCTTCTACGTTCCCTTCCAGGGCTTCGCCCGCATCCGCACCGCCTTCGCCGACGAGGATGAGCAGTACTTCCGCAACCGCCTTCGCTTCGAGCGCCTCGGCGACAGCCTTCAGGGCGAGGTCATCGCCGTCGGCCTCGGCTACCGGTTGCTGCCGTGGTTCTCGATGGGCATCGGTCTGATGATCCTGCCGGTCGTCGAGTCGGTGAACAACGTCTACACCCCCAACTCTGCCGATCCATCGACCGCCAAGATCAACGTCGACATCGAGCAGAGCGCGCGCGCCGCCCTCACCGCGGGCGTCCTGGCCCAGCCCCTCGACTGGCTGCGGGCCGGCGTCGCCTTTCAGGACGAAATCTTCCTCGGCCTCGAGGGCTACAACCAGGTGCAGTTGAGGGGCGACGAGGACAGCGAGCCCATCCTCCAGGACCTGGACGTGGTCAGTCACTATTCTCCGCCGCGTCTCAGCGCCTCGGTCGCCCTCGGCCGCACGGGCGGGGTGATCGGCAGCATCGAGGGCACCTGGCACGGCTGGTCCAACTACCGCGACGCGCGGGGCGATCTCGCCCACTTCGAGGACACCATCGACTGGAAGGCCGGCGTCGAGTACCCCGTCGAGCGCCACACCTTCTTTCGTGGCGGCGTGGGCTTCGATCCGTCGCCCGTGCCCGAGCAGACGGGGCGCACCAACTACGTGGACAACGATCGCGTGATCCTCAGCCTCGGCGCGGGGCGCGACTTCGAGCTGTGGGGCGAGCAGCTCACGCTCGACGTGTCGGTGCAGTTGCAGACGCTCCTGCGCCACGAGACGCGCAAGACCGCGCGCTCGGGCGGCGCCTACCCGCCCTGCGCCGAGGGCGAGACGGCGCTTTGCGACGAGGTGCCCGATCTGGCCGCGGACACGCCCCTGATGAGGGCCGAGGACACGAAGGGCCTGCAGACGGGCAACCCCGGCTTCCCGGGCTTCACGCACGGGGGCTACATGGCCGTGTCCTCGATCGACCTCAAGTGGCGCTTCTGATGCGCGCCGCGTGGCCGCTGTGGGCCGCGGTCGCCGCGCTGGGGTGCTCCAGCGTCGAGCGCGGCGGGAGCGACTTCCCCGATCTGGACCAGGGCCTCAGCGAGGCCGACGGTGGGCGCAGGGACGCCGGGGGACGGGACGGCGGGCCGGCGACCATGCTCACCGCCGCCGAAGGGCAGTGGGCCCTCATCGTCGAGGACCGGCGCTGCCTTCAGGCCTTGGGCACCTCGACCGAGAGCATCGTCTGGAGCACGTTCAAGGTCGACGTCGAGGAGGTCAGCGAGGACGCGCTCCAGATCGTGCTGCGCCAGCGCGTGGAGCTGTGCGGGCAGGAGCTGAGCCCGCTCATCGGTGGGCTCCAGACGGTGGTGCCGCGGGCGTTGATCGACGCCGTCGCCGTGCGCTACCTCACCGGCTTCTTGCTCGGGCGCGAACCGGGCGACATCTACTTCACCGCCGAGCTCGTCGATCTCTGGGGGGCGCGGGATCTGACGCCCACCGAGGCGCTGCCCACCGATCCCGAGGATCCTCGAGTCACCGATCAGGACGGCGACGGTCGGCCCGGCGTGACCTTCCTGGTCGCCAACCGCGTGGGCGAGCCCGCCTGCGACGTGCAAGTCGTCCAACGCACCCGCTACCGCTTCAGCGGCACCATCGACGACGGCACCCTCGTGTCGGGGCTCGTCGACTCGACCATCGACAAGGTGGTGCTGTCCGCCAGCAGCGGGATCTGCGGCGCCGAGAACACGCTCCCGCCGAGCCCCGCGGGCAGCAGCTTCGTGCTGATCCGCGTCGACGGGCGGGCCGGCGGCCTGGATCTCGACCTCGACGGTTCGGGCGCCGTCAGCTGCGCCGAGCTGCGCGACACCGAGGACGTGCTGCTCGAGGGCGGGGCCGCGCACGCGATCCCCGACGACAGCCACTGCCGGTGAGGCGCCCATGCGCGCCCGCCTGATCCTGCTCGCGCACGGCAGCCGCCGGGCGGCCTGGGGTGCTCCGCTCGAGGCCTTGACCGCGCGCCTCACGCA
>CALBMW010000753.1 GCA_937896275.1 uncultured Myxococcales bacterium | reverse complement strand
GTGACGATGAAGTGCGCTCGGGTGGCCGCATCGAGCAGCGGCATGACCTCGAAGCCGTCCATCGTCGCCTCGAGCGCGGGCAGCGGCTGGACCTCGGTGACCACGACGTGCGCGCCCATGCCACGCGCCCGGTTGGCGATGCCTCGACCGCACCACCCGTAACCGCAGACCACGAAGGTGCGACCGGCCAGCAGGATATTGGTGGCCCGGAGGATGCCGTCGATCGTGCTCTGACCTGTGCCGTAGCGGTTGTCGAAGAGGTGCTTGGTCGGCGTGTCGTTGACGGCGATCACGGGGTAGGTGAGGGCTCCGTCGGCCGCCATCGCGCGCAGGCGGGCGACGCCGGTGGTGGTCTCCTCGGTGCCGCCCACCACCGCCCCGAGCAACTCGCGCCGGTCTGCGTGCAGCATGCTCACGAGATCGGCGCCGTCGTCCATCGTCAGGTGTGGCTCGTGATCCAGAGCCGCTCCGATGTGTCGGTAGTACAACTCGGAGGAGGCACCCCGAACCGCATGCACCGGCACCTCGAGGTCGCGGGCGACGGCGGCGGCGACGTCGTCCTGGGTGCTCAGCGGGTTGCTCGCGCACAATGACACCGAGGCGCCCCCCGCTTGCAGGACGCGCATCAGGTTCGCGGTCTCGGTGGTGACGTGCAGGCAGGCGGAGATGCGCGCGCCGACCAGGGGCTGGTCCTCGGCGAAGCGCAGCTCGAGGCGTCGCAGCAACGGCATCTCGGCCCACGCCCAGGCGATGCGGGCGCGCCCCTCGGGCAACAGATCGGGATCCTTCACCTCTGACTTCGGAATCATCGCGCTCACTCCTCGGGTCACGGTCGTCGCTGCTCCCCCGCTGCCGGGGGCCCCTGGTGCCCGCGGACGCCTGCAGACCGAGCCCTGCGGACCGTGTCCCTGCCTGCGGGCCGTGTCGCGGACGCGCGATTTCGCGAGGGTGGGTCTGATGAAACCTCGACCCGGTGCGCCGGAGGCTGCCTCGGGCGACAGGTCCGAAGGATGGGCGAGGAGCGAAGAGCGGCACCGTGACTCGGCGTTCGGATCGTTTGCCCTCTCAGAGTATTGAGCATTGCCTCGCTCCCGCGCTCCGATGACTCGGAACGGCGGGTGACTCTCATGGGATTCGGTCGCCGGTCAGCGTCTTATGACTGAATGCTTCGCGCCTATTGGGTTCAGCGCGCCCCGTGCGTCGTTCAGCGACCCTCGGGACCTGGGCATTCAGCGTCCCCCCGTGTCCGCGAATCGCGGTGATCCGTGGATCGAGGTTCATCCGCTCGTCGGCTTTGCCTTCCCTCCAGAGCACACGAGACAAGGCCGCCCGGCGCGTCTCCGCGGCGGACTCCTCTCTCAGGGTTTTCGGGCCCCTTCAGCGCCAGAACCGCGAATCGACTCGACACGGGCCTTTGCCTGACCCGCTACGCTCCGCCCTCGGGCTTCGACCACCCCTCGACGGTTTATTCCTCGCGGTTCCTGCGGGTTGTCTTGGCCCGCCGGCGCTCATGGGGTTCCCCCCTTCAGGGCTTTTTCCTCTCCGGGAGCCGTTCCGCGTCTCCGCGGCCTTTGCCTTCTTGCCGTTCGATCCCGAGGTGCAGGGTCGCGACTCCAAGGCTTTGCTCCCCCGGTAGAGTTCGTCGGCCATCGCGAGCAACTCACTCGGGATGGCTCGGTGCCCTCCTGGGTTTTCTCTTCCCCTCCAGGGTTCTTCGTCTCCCCGCCGTGAGCCATGCGTTCGGCTCTCCTCCCATGGGCTTACGACGCTGGTCTTCGTGTCGCCTTGCGTCGCGCTCTTCGGAGTGTCGTCGGTCGGGGGGCGTGACTGACATCTCTCGAGGCAGTCGTCCCTCATGGGGTTCTCTCACCTTGTGTCGCGGAGCATCTCGCTCGACGACTGTCGGTGACGATTCCGAATGATTCCTCTCGATGCCGCCCTTCTGGTCCCTGCTAAGAGCGAGGCGCGTGCCAAGTCTCGCCCGTGTCTCCCGCATTCGGCATAACCTGTTGATCTTGCAGTGAAGTTACCTTGCGCTCCTCCGTGGGCGAGGCCGGCCGGGCCGCTACGACGGGGACACGTGAGCGGCGCAACCGGTAGCGAACTCGGTCTGCGCAGGGTGGGACGCCGAGCGCGTTACACAGGGGGAACGAAGGCACGCCCCGAGGAGGAGGCCGCGGAGGGAGGGCGCGGCTCGCCGACGGCCCGCGGCGTCAGCCGAGCGCGTCCCGCACCCTCTTGGGCAGCTTGGCGCGCACCAGCGCGTAGCTCTCGCGCACGAGCTCGGCGATCTGCTCCGTCGGCAAGGGGAGCGGATCCTCCGCGAGCGACACCCAGTGATAGCGGGCCACGTAGGCGGCGGGCTCGATGCCCGGGCGCTGCACCAACTCGGCGAAGGTCTCGGGGGTGGTCTTGAGCGAGACGCCGCCCGACTCCAGGCCGGTGACCGCGTACATCTTGCCGGCGACGCAGAAGCACAGGTCGGCGCCCCACTTCACGTCCTCGGTCGTGCCCGGCAGCGCCCGGCAGATCACGCGCAAGTCCTCGAGATCAAAAGTGTCTTGTGTATGGGTCATGTCGGACCTCAGCCGCGCCGGCTCGCGAAGCGCCAGCCCAGCAGGCCCGCCAGCGCGAGGCCGGCCAGGATGACCCAGTTGGGCAGGCCCGGCGACCGCGGGGTCGGCTCGGGGG
>CALBMW010000752.1 GCA_937896275.1 uncultured Myxococcales bacterium | reverse complement strand
CGCGCCCGCGCCCGACCGGTCGGTCGCTCCAGGCACGGCCCGGGCCCGGGTGCTGAACGCCGACGATCCCGAGACTGTGGCGGGGCAGGGCGTTCGCCCCGGCGATCTGGTCGTCGAGAACGATCGCCTCTCGATCGTGATCGCCGGCCTGGGGCACGCGGGGCGCAGCAGCCCGACGGGCGGTCACGTGGTGGCGATCGTGCCGCACGGGGGCGCCGACGCGCTGGCCGAGATGGTGCCGGTGCTCGACGAGCGCGGCGAACGCGTGCCCACCTTCGCGTCGGTGACGGTGGCCTACGACGGCGCGGGTGGTGGCCCCGCCATCGTGCGGGCGCTGGGCGTCGATCCCCGCGACGATCAGGTCGAGGTCGCGGTCGACTACCTGCTCGAGCCCGGCGCGCGCTACGCCCGCATCGTGCGCAGCGTCCACAACCGTGGGCGGGGTCACTATCGCCAGCTGTTCAACGGCCACCTGGTTCTGTGGGGCGAGCTGTCCCCCTTCGCGCCGGGCGTGGGCACCGATCTGGTCGGCCAGCGCACGCGCACCGACTGGCTGGGCGCCGACGGGCTGCGGGGCAGCGTGGTGATGGCGGCGGGCACGGGGTTGCTCACGGCGGTGCACGGGCGGGACTGGTCCGTGGTCGGGGCCGCGCCGGCCTACCTGGAGCCCGGCGCCTCGGTGGTGACCGAGACGCAGCTCTTCGCCTCGCCGGACGCCGGCGTGGCGGGCGCCGTCGATGCGCTGTTCGCCGATCGGAAGGTCGTCTCGGGCACGGTGGTCGGGCGCGTGATCCAGCGCGGCGGCGCGCTCGTCCCGGGGGCCTGGATCATGGTGCGCGACGCCCAGGGCGCCCCCGTCAACCGCGCCCGCACCAACGCCGCGGGTCTCTTTCGACTCGACGCGCGGCCCGGCACCTACACGGTGGCCCCGAGCGGCCCGGGGCGCCTGCCGGGCGAGGCCGTGCGCTTCTCGCTGGGCGCCGACGACGAGGACCGCGTGGCGCTGGTGCTCGAGCCGCCGAGCGCGGTCGCGGTGCGGGTCGTCGACGAGGCCGGGGTGCCGGTCCCGGCCCGGCTGCGCCTCGAAGGGCAGGGGGGCACGCCGACGCCCACGCTCGGACCTCTCGGCGGCGCGCCGGGCGCGGGCGATGAGCTGCTCGCGGTGCGGGGCCGCGTCACCCACCTCCTCGCCCCCGGGCGCTACCGGGCCCATGTGCACGCCGGCCCGCGCTTCGGCGTCGTCGACGTGGACTTCGAGGTCGCGGTGGGCCGCACGGTCTCGGTGCGCGTGACCCTGCAGCGCCAAATGGCGGCCGAGGGCTGGACGCTGCTCGATCCTCACGTGCACACGAAGGCCTCGCCCACCTCGTCCACGCCGCTGGCAGCGCGGATCGCGGCCTGCGCGGCGGCCGGCGTCGAGGCCCTCGTGGTGGTGGACGAGGCGCGCGTGACCCCGGTTGTGCCGACCACGCGCCCACCCTTCGTCTTCTCGGGGGTGGGGCTCGCGGCGCCCGAAGAGGGACGCTTCGCGGCCTTGCCCGTCAGCCCAGGCGCGCCGCCGGATCCCCAAGGGGGGCGCGCGATCGACGCGCTGCGGGCCCTGCGCGCGCTGCCCGAAGCCCCGCAGGTCGCCGTGCTGTGGCCCCGCTCGTCGGGCTGGGGCTACTTCGCCCACTTTGGCTTCGACCCGGAGAGCCCGACGCTGCCGCGTGGAGGCTTCGATCTGGACTTCGACTTGTTCGAGGTGGCGGTGCCGGGCGATCCGGCGGCGGTCGAGGCGGCCTTCGCCGACTTTCGCGGCCTGGTGGATCGGGGCCGCCGCGTGGTGCCCATCGGTGGCAGCGGGGCGGACGTGGTGGCCGGGCAGCCCTGCGGCCTTCCCGGGACCTGGGTGCGTGGATCGCTCGGACCCGACCCCGATGCGCTGCGCGCGCGTCTGGCGGCCGGGGACGTGGTGGTCGGCTTCGGGCCGCTCATCGACCTCGAGATCGACGGCGCGCGGCCTGGCGGGACCATCGAGAGCGCGCCCTGGCTGGTGGGGCGCGCGCGTGTCATGGCGCCGGCCTGGGCGCGGCCCAGCGAGCTGCGGCTGTGGCTCGACGGCGAGGTCGTCCAGACGGTGCATCTGCGCCCAGGGACCGGGCCGCTCGACGTCACGCATGCCTTCCGGTTCAAGGGCGCGGGCGCCCGGTGGTTGCTGGCCGAGGTCGACGGGCCGCGCGATTTGGCCTCCGCGACCGGGGTGGCGGGCCGGCCCTTCGCCATCACTGCGCCGATCCGCATAGGGGCCGAGGCCGCCCCGACCGAGTGAACCGAACATCCGATGGATGGACCGAATGGGTAGGTCCGCGCGTTGACACCCCCGGCGGCGCCTCCATAGGATGCCGCGACCACTGACCAGCGGCGATGGGAAATGGGCGAACACGAAGGTTTCTCGGTAATTGCCGCGTTCCTGCACTTTGCCGAGTTCGGCGCGGGGTGGGTCATGTGGCTCCTGCTCGCGCTCGGCGCCGTCCTGATCGTGCTGGTGGTGGAGCGCGGCCTGCTGTTCGCGTCCACCTACGTCGACGCCCCCGACATCGCGCGCGATCTGGCCCGAGCCCTCCAGGCGGGCGATCTGGCCGCGGCGCAGCAGAGGGTCGCGCGCGGGCGGGCGATGGAGGAGCGGGTCCTCGCCGACGCCCTCGAGGTCTTCGGCCGGGGCGCCTTCGCCGTCGAGCAGGTGGTGCTGGGCTCGACCGCGCGCGAGCGTCAGCGCTTCGACAGGTTCCTCAGCTACTTCGGCACGGTCGGCAACAACGCGCCCTTCGTCGGGCTGCTCGGGACGGTCATCGGCATCATCGTCGCGTTCAAGGAGCTCGGCGCGAACCCCAAGGGCGGCCTCGAGGTCGTCGGGCCGGGCATCGCCGAGGCCCTCGTCGCGACCGCGGTGGGCCTGCTGGTGGCCATCCCGTCGGTGGTCGCCTTCAACGTGTTCAAGGGCATGATGAGGACCCGCCTCGGCAACACCGACTTCCTGGCGCGCATCGTCCTGGCCCAGCTCGAGCACGGCGCCGGGGAGCAACGCTGAGCGATGGCGGGCGGACTCAACCTCGACGATGACGAGGGCGTCAACGACATCAACGTCACGCCGCTCGTCGACATCATGTTGGTGCTGCTGATCATCTTCATGGTGGCGTCGACCTACATCGTGAAGCCCAGCATCGAGGTGGAGTTGCCCCGCGCGGCCACCGGGGGTGAGACGCTCGACACGACCTTGTCGATCGTGGTGGACGCCACCGGCGCGATCTTCCTCAACGGCGAGCCCACCACCGAAGAGGCCATCGCGGCGCGCTGCCGAGAGGTCGTGGCCAAGGACAAGGACGCCCAGGCGATCATCGCCGCGGACAAGGCCACGCTCCATGGCCGGGTGGTCCGCCTCATCGACCTCATCCGCCAGAACGGCGTCCTCAAGTTCGCGATCAACATCGATCCCACCGCGGGCTGAGGTCGTGTTCGCGCTCCAGGACGAGCCCGAGAAGGCGCACCGCTTGGCGATCTTCGCCGTGGGCGCGTTGATCGCCGTCGGCCTGCAGGGCGGCGGGCTGTATGCGGCGAACAAGTATCGTCCGCCCGCGCGGCCCCGGCCGCTTCGGATCGAGTTCACGGTCGTCTCGCCGCCGCCGCCGGTCGCGCCGGAGCCGCCGCCGGTCGCGCCGGAGCCGCCGCCAGTCGAGCCCGAGCCGCCGCCGGTCGCGCCGGAGCCGAAGCCCGAGCCGAAGCCCGAGCCGAAGCCGAAGCCTCGACCGAAGCCCGAGCCGAAGCCTCCCCCCCCCGCGCCGACCCCGCCGCCGCCCCGGCCGCCGGCGATCATCCCGGGGCTGAACCTCGGCAGCACCACCGTCGGCGGCAGCGGCCCCGTGATGCAGGCGGGCAACACCCAGATGGGCGACGTCGACCGCACCGGGCGCCCGCCGGCCACGGGTCGCCCGGTCGGTGGTGGTGGCACCCAGACGGCGAAGCCCGCGCCGGCGGCGCCACCGGTGCGCGTCCCGCCCCGCGCGCTG
>CALBMW010000751.1 GCA_937896275.1 uncultured Myxococcales bacterium | reverse complement strand
GTTGCGGCGTCGGGCGTTGCGGCGTCGGGCGCGTTCACCGCAGCGTCGGCTCCGACAGCCGCGCCCTGCGCCCCGCCCGCTCCATCGGGATCGCCGCAGGCAGCCAGCACCGTGCAGCACAACCCCGTCACCCACGCCGCGCTCCGCATCGTCGTCGCTCCGCACCGATCGCCGGCAACATCATCGAACGGACCCGGGCTCCGCAAGAAGCGGTCCATGGGCAGTCGCGCCGAAGACCGCCGGAAGCCCCCAGTATCACGCCAACCCTCATTGGCACGTGTCACGCTCGGTTGACACCCCGCGACGCTCCATCGGCGGACGCGGACCTTCATTGACGGACCCCTGGTCAAGTGCTCTGGTGGCGCCGACGCGGAGACGGATTCCGCGCCACCGGAAGCTCGGCGGGGTCTCTGGCCCCCGGGGAGGTGGGTGATGAGAACGACGCTGGCCCGACTGTTGGTCGTGGCTGGGTTGCTGACTGGCTGCGACCTCTTCAACAGCGGGACGGACACTGCGGACGCCGGCCGGACGCCAGACGGGGGCCCGGGAGACGCCCGACCGCCCGGCGACGGGACGACGGGGCCCGAGCAGGACGCGGCGACGCGCGACGCCCAGCCCACCGACGCCCAGCCCACCGACGCCCGGCCGTCCGACGCCCAGCCGTCCGACGCCCAGCCCACCGACGCTCAGCGATCCGACGGTGCCACGGACGCCGCAGGGCTCGACGCCACGCCCCTGCCGGCCCCCGACGACAGGCCACCACGCGCCCTCTTCGATCCCGACGCGCCGGGCGCCGAGGCGGTCGACGCGCCGCTCGCCACGCTCGTCAACGCGTGGCACGCCCACCCGGACGGCGCGGCCTCCGCCCAGGCGCAGGCCGAGGCGCTGCGCCGATCCATCGCCGCGCTGCGCGAGACGGGTCCCGCGGCGGCCGATCGGGTGGTCGATGCCTGCGAGGGGATCCCTGTTCAGCAGATTCAACTGACGCTGGTCTGTTTGCGCCTGCTGAGCTACGTCGACAGCCCCCGCTCCCTCGGGTGGCTGACCCTCGTGGCGCGGACGGCGGTGCCGCCGTGGCCCGAGGGCGCGCACCCCATCGATCCGGCCCCACAGGCGCTCGCCCGCCAGGTCGCGATCTGGTCGCTGGGCCAGCGCGCCCGCGAGGGCACTCCCGAGGCTCTCGACCGCTTGCTACGGCTGGTCGGCGATCCCGAAACCCCTGATCGTGCGGACGCCGTGCGGGCGGTGTATGAGGCCCTGCCCCGGGTTCGGGCCAAGGCCCGGCTGCGCGCGGTGCTGCCCCCGGGCGAGGCCTGGCGCCTCTATGAGACGCGGTGAGGTGAGGCGATGAACACACGAACCCCAAGCCGAACACTCCGCCTGCTGGCCCTGGCCGCCCTCATCGTGGCGACCCCACCCGCGGTGCACGCGGCCGCCTGCCCGCCCAACGTCTCCGACTTCGACACGTGGACCTGGATTCCCAGCTGGAACAGCGGCGACGACTGGGTGACCAACCTGGTCTGCTCGAGCGCAGCGCAGCGTCAGGCCGTGGTGAACCTGGTCAAGGCGCACATGGGCCTCGACGAGAACTGGAGCTACTGGTCGGGCATGCTGTCGGCCGCCGAGGTCTGCGACCCGAACAAGTGGGGTGGGCGGGTCATCAACGGCGGCTACGCTGCGCAGCTGACGGGCGAGCATCGGGACAACGACAGCTTCACCCACTTCGCGTCACCGGGCGGCATTCTGCCCGACGGCACCCCCGTGACGCGATGGCTCAGCCAGTACGTGAGTTACTACGTCTCCGAGGAAGGCTACAAGTGGCAATGTCTCGCCAGCGGCGATGCGGCCGGCCCGGGCGATGGCCTCACGTTCGCGAGCAATCCCTCGAGTAACTCGGCGTGCTCGGTCTACTACCCGTGGTTCTGGAACAAGACCGTGATGGACCGCGCCAGCACCCTGGTGCATGAGGCGACCCACGAGTTCTCCGGCCACCTGGCCAACTCGGCCTGCGCCAACGGCGGGTCCTGCGACACCTCCTTCCCCGCCGCCAACGCGCAGAGCTTTCAGCTCATCTTCGACGCGCAGGCGATCGACGCCTACCAGCGCCGCGCCGGCAGTCGCGAGCTGACGGTGGTCAACTTCGGCAACGCCGTGTGCGGCTACCTGCCGCTCTTGCCGGACCAGGACCGCTTCGCCCTCGTCCAGGTGATGCTCAACAAGCTGCAGACCGTCTTCAAGACGGTGCCGCCGGTCTCTCAGTACCCACCCTCGGCCTTCATCGACAACGTGGCCGGCTCGATCTACGACCTGGCAGGCAACCCCGGCGGGACCGCCGGCACCGCCTATCGCATCGACATCACCAACGCTGCGCGCTGGCCGTGCGAGCGGGTCTGCGATCCCCAGGACTATGTGTATCGGGTCAACGGAAACAGCGGATCGCGGGCCTGCAACGAGGCCTATCAGCCCGGCAACGTCGCGGTGAACGCGTACAACCGGAGCCGCTGCCAGGATCTCAACACGCAGGTCGCCGCCGGCGTGACGCCCGCCGAACACTCAACGCTGCGCTCCCAGGCGCTGTACTCACTGCACACGTGCGTCCACGGCGTCAGCGACGCCTACCTCGATAGCGTGTGCGGCCAGCTGATCCCCGCGTCCGACCACGTGAACGACATCGACGCCGCCTGGCCCATCCCCGATGACCTGGGCTACGGGTACAGCGCGGCGGGCGCGATCCGCGACTGCCAGGTACGCTTCTGCGGCACGCGGGACATCGACGCCTGGGACGAGGCGGCCAGCGGGTCCTGCTATGAGTGGGACGATCCGGCCGGTTGCCTCGATCTGTTGTGCGGCGATCTCGACGCGTTGGCCCCGGATCCGGGCCGCGACAGCTTCGACTACTTCGAGGCGGTGGTCTGTCGCGCGTCCGAGCTGGGGCGGCGCATCGCGGGCACGCGGACCGAGGATGTGGGCTGCAAGGCCGTCTTCAACGAGTGCATCATCCGCGAGCGATACCTGCCGCTCTGGATCGAGCAGCTCGCCGGTGACGATTGTTGGTCGGACTCGCTGCCGATCCCGGTGGCCGATCCGCTGTTCGTGCAGCGCCGATTCGATGTCGGCGAGATCTCGGCCGACCGCTATGTCATCTCTGATCGGACGTCCCGGTTGCTCAGCTCGCAGTGCCTGATGCAGGAGGCGCTTTGCGAGTCGCTTCAGGCGTCGATCCACGCGGCGATGGCCAAGATCCTGAGCCTGAGGTATGCCGCGCGGCCACCCTGGCAGGGCCCCCCCTTGCCCGATCCTTGGGAGGGCCTGCGGGGGCGCTTCGATCGCGAGCTGCGGGACGCCACGATCGAGCTCGGCACCGAGTTGAGCGATCCGATCGACGGCGCCACGCCGCTGTGGAAGGACGCCCGACTGCGGCACGCGGCCGCCATGCCCGAGGCCCGGGTGGCCACCGCCGAGCTGGTGGGTCGCGACGTCTACCTGCAGGCCGGCGGCGCGCGTTTCGCCGAAGGCATCTTCGCCCCGCGGACGCTCGAACGCTTCGGCGGCGCCAACGCCGAGGTGGATCCCTACGCGCTCTCGACCGCGGGCTTCGACGACGAGCTGCAGGCCTTGCGCATGCTCAGCGAGCGCTCCGCGTCAGCCGACGTGCAGGGACAGATCGCGCGGGCCGCCGAGCTGGGTCCGCAGACCTACTTCATGCACGTCGAGGCGATGCTGAACGCACGGACGGGGCAAGCGCTCCTGAACGCGCACGACGATCTCATGGCCGATCTGGCCGGGCTGGGGCGCTGATCGACGGGGCGCGGCTCGGGCGCACGCCGCGCGCAACCCGCCCGCTCGACGGCACGTCCCAAGCGCGGTCGGGCTGCGGGGTCGCCCGGGGTCTCGCCCGGGGTCGAACATACTCAGTTACCACTTGGGCGTTGGCGGCTCGGGACCGCCAACGCCCCCGTCGTCGACCGGCGACTCCGACCCTAAGAGCCTCCCCACAAGATCGCTCCGCGTCGCGCAGCACCGCTCTGCCGGCCGATGCCTGCGTT
>CALBMW010000750.1 GCA_937896275.1 uncultured Myxococcales bacterium | reverse complement strand
GGGGGGACGGTCGCCGCGCGGCGGGACGGCAGCGCAGGGGCCGGCCCGCACGCCGGCCGAGGTCGAGCAGAACGTCGCCAGATCGCGCGGGCGCGCGCCCGAGCCCGGGGGGGGCTCGCTGCGCACGATGATTGCGCAGGCCTGTGGAAGATCGGCCAGGAACGCGCCGCCGAAGAGGGGGACGCGCAGCGAGGGTGGGGGCCGCTCTCCCAGCCCCACGCGCTCATCATGGGTGAGCACGCGGCGCCCCACCGCGCAGCGCTGGGCCAGGCCGAGCGCGATCGGGGCATGGTCGCCCTCCGCGGCGAGCACGAGATCGACCAACAGCAGCGGCCCAGGCAGCCGCCGCCCCGCTTCGGCCCGCAGGGCATGCAGGGTGAGCCCGGCGACGCGCAGCGGTGGGGCCCGCGTGAGCGTCGCGTCCGGCGGCGCAGCGTCTCTGGGGGGAGGATCCTCCGCGTCGCTGGCCAGCCGACAGCCGACCAGCCCCAGCAGGGCGCAGCCGATCAGGGCGCCGGAAGCACGGGCAACGACCATCGACACGCCCCAGCACCTCCCTGCACCTCCGCGTCCGGGGGGGGTCAAGACCCCCTAAGCGTCGATCACCTCGTACCAGGTGCCGCGCTTCTGGCCACGCCGCTCCAACACGCCGGCGTCGACCTGATCGCGGAGCCAGGCGCGCGCCTCCTCGGCGCTCCACCCGGTCGCGTCCCGCACGGTGGCGTTGGTGAGCTTGATGCCCGGCTGCAGCAACGCCTCGACGCTGCGGGCGCCGCTCCGCACCGGCGCGTCCCGAGCCGGGATCGGCCCCCGCGGCCCCTCGGACGTGCGCTCCTTGACATAGGTCGCGCCCGGCGCAAACACCGCCTCGAGGTCCTCGCGGGTCAACTGCTCCACGTCCAGGCGGCCCTCCTCGACGGTGGCGTCGAAGAGCGCCCGCTTACGCGCCTGCAACTCGAGGATCTTCTCCTCGACCGTATCCTTCGCCACCAGCTTGTAGGCCACCACGGGACGCGTCTGGCCGATGCGGTGCGCGCGATCGGTGGCCTGGTCCTCGACGGCGGGGTTCCACCACGGATCGAGGTGGATCACGTGGTCGGCGCCCGTGAGGTTGAGGCCCGAGCCGCCCGCCTTGAGGCTGATCAGGAACACCGGCGGCCCGTTGGGATCGTTCCACTGCTCCACGAGGGTCTGGCGCTGCGTGGTGCTCCCGTCGAGGTACAGGTAGGCCCACCCGCGCGCCTCGAGGTGCGGGCGCACGCGCTTGAGCAGGCTGGGCCACTGCGAGAACACCAACGAACGGTGGCCCGCCTCGACGGTCTCGTCGAGCGTCTCGAGCAGCAGATCCATCTTGGCCGCGGCGCCCACCTGCTTGGCCTCCTCGAAGGGCAGCAGGGCCGGATCGCAGCAGGCCTGACGCAGTCGCATCAGCGCCTCGAGCACCGAGAGCGTGGCACGGCTGAGGCCGACCTCGGCCACGCGACGCATCACGTTGTCGCGGTAGGTCTCCTTGACCCGCTCGTAGAGGGCGCGCTGCGCGGGACCAAGCTCGCAGTAGAGCACCTGCTCCTGCCTCGGGGGCAACTCGGTGGCCACCTCGGTCTTGAGCCGGCGGAGTACGAAGGGGCGCAGGCGGCGCCTCAGGGCCACCAGCGCGTCCGCGTCGCGATCGCGCTCGATGGGCGTGGCGTAGCGGCGGGTGAACCCGGCGCGCTGTCCGAAGAAGCCCGGCATCAGGAACTCGAAGATGCTCCACAGCTCGAGCAGGTGGTTCTCGAGCGGCGTGCCCGTCATGGCCAGCCGGTGCCGGGCGCGCAGGCCGCGCGCGATGCGTGCCACCTGCGCCTGGGGGTTCTTGATCTGCTGGGCCTCGTCCAGCACGACATAGCGCCAGGGCCGATCGAGGTGATCGGCGTCCATCCGCAGCAAGGCGTAGCTGGTGATGACGATGTCGGCCTCGTCGAAGTTGTCGGCCTCGCGCTCGGGCCCGTGGTGCACCACCACCTTCAACGTCGGCGCGAAGCGCCGGGCCTCCTCGGCCCAGTTGTAGACCACGGACGTGGGCGCCACGACCAACGACGGCGGCCCCGGCTCGGGGACGCCGCCGGGTCGGTGCGTGTCGAGCAGCGTGGCGAGGGCCTGCACGGTCTTGCCCAGGCCCATGTCGTCGGCCAGGCAGCCGCCCAGGCCCAGATCGCGCATGAAGCACAGCCAGCGGAACCCTGCGACCTGGTAGCCGCGCAGCTCACCTTCGAAGCCGCCCGGCACGGGTCGGTCAGGCAGGCCGTCGAGACCCGCCAGGCGCTCGGTCACCGCCCGCCAGCGCAGGGCGTCGCCCTCGGCTTGGTCGATGAGCTCTGAGACCAGCGGGGCCGCGAAGGCCTCCAGGTGACCGCCCGCGGCCGCGCGCAGCTCGACCAGCTCGGCCCCCGCCGCGCCATGCCGGGCCAGCCACTCGGTGGGCAGGCGAGCCACGGTGCCGTCATCGAGGCGGTGGTAGCGCTTGCCCTCGACCCAGCTGCGCAGCACCGCGGCCGCCGGCACGCCCTGCCCGCCGACCTCGAAGTCGAGCTCCAGATCGAACCAGTCGACGCCGCTCGGCACCCTCACCCGCGGCGCGAGGTGGCCATGCACCTTCAGGCTGCGCAGATCCTGGCTGCCGAAGATGGCCCAGCCGGCGCCGAGCTGCGGCAACCCCTCGAGCAGGCAGTCGAGGGCCGCGTCCCCCTCCAAGAGCGCGGGCGCCGGGCGCCCCACCGCGCGCGCCAGCTCGGTCGCCAGCGCCCGCTCGCGATCCGGATCGCGCAGCACGAGACCGTTGCCCACCGGCACGTGGGGCCGAGGATCGGAGGGCACCACCTCCACGTCGTCGGCGCCGCGGTGATAACCGAAGGCCAGCGTGACCCGCAGGGCACCCTCGATCTCGGCCAACCGGACGCGACCCTCGATGGTCTCGGCGCGGCCGCTTTCGGGCAGGTGCTGACTCTCGAGCTCGACCGGCACGCCGCTGTGGAGCACGAACTGCTCGTAGAAGGCGCGAGCCTCGGGGTAGGGCACCACCGGGAGCCGCGACGTGAGCAGGCTGGCGGCGTGCTGCATCGGCCCCTCGGCCAGCGGCCGAAGCTGGCCGTCGGTGGTGATCACATAGCCGGGCCCGATGCGGAACAGGGCCCGGACGCCGGTTCTCCACGCCAGGTGGATACCCTTGGGCCCATCGATGGCCCGCAACAACGGCGTCAGCGGCGCCCGATTGGGGTGGATCGGCTGATCCTCGAACCACAGGTCGGGCAGCTCCAGCAGGCACTCGAAGACTCGGGCCAGCAGCTGCGCGCGCAGCCCGTCGTGACGCTCCGTCTGCGACAGCGTGCCCAGCGTCTCGCGGAGCTGGTGCAGACGCCGGTCGAGGAGCGTGATGCCGTCGACCAGACGGCAGGCCGCGGCCAGGTCGTCGGGCATGGCGCGGGGCTTGAGCGCCCTCGCGTCGCGTCGGGCCTGCCGGACGAGCAGCCGGTCGAAGGGCACCCCGTCGTCGATCGCGGCGGGCGGGCGCAAGTGATAGCGCACCCAGCCCGCGCGGGGCGGCTCGGGGGGCGGCTCGTCACAGGCCCGGACGTCGTCGGGATCGGTGAGCAGCAGCAAGGGCTGGACGTCGAGGGCCCAGGCCGGCTGATCGAACAGGGGCCGCAGCGTGGGCATGTTCCAGGCGTGCACGAGGATGGCGACCGCGACGTGGGGGCAGCGCGCGTCGCCCTGGGGCGTGCAATCGCAGGTCCAGCGGCCGGGCACCGGGAACTCGTCCTCGCCGCCGTGGAAGCTGACCACGGTCTCGCCGCCAACCCACCACTCGTTGAGGTGGCGCAAGCTGAGCGGCACCACGGGGGGCGCGGGCGTGGGCACGAAGCCGAGCTCCGCCGCCCATCGAAGGCCCAGCCGCCGCAGCACCGCCGCCGCGCGCGCCGGGCCCACCCGCTCGGGATTCGGTTGTTGGAGCACCCCGGCCATCGACCCTCCAGCAAAACGGACGGCTTGGGAGCCTCCCCACAGAATCCGGACCGAGTGCAGTGCTGGGCTGCCGGTCGAGGCCAAGGCGGGAAGTTGCAGGAATACCCGGGGTATTCGAAGGCTTTCCAACGCAGGCATCGGCCGGCAGAACGGTGCTGCGCGACGCGGAGCGATTTTGCGGGGAGGCTCTTAGTTCAAAGGCCCCTGAGTTTTCAATCGGACGGTCCGAAGGATGGCCCCCCAGGCGCCCGCGCGGCGTCGGGGACCTCGCGCCCGGAGAGCGGAGCGCGGCCCAGGAAGGACGCCCCGGGGCGCACCGAGAAAGCTCGCCCTCGCCTACTCGTCGAACAGGACCGGCGCGCCGTCGAAGCCGTGGCCGCTGTTGACCAGCACCGCCGAGGGCAGCCCCGTGAGGAGCGCCTCGTAGTGGTCGTAGAGGGCCGCGGCGTCG
>CALBMW010000749.1 GCA_937896275.1 uncultured Myxococcales bacterium | reverse complement strand
CCGCGCACCCGGCCGCCGCCGACGTGGTCACGCGGCTCGTGGGCGAGCGCTTGCTCGAGATCGACGGCATCCGCCAGGTGGGCAAGTACGACGTCACGGGGCCCCTTGGCGCGGGGGCGGTGGCCTATGTGTATGCCGGGCGCCATCGCGAGCTGGGCACAGAGGTTGCGCTCAAGATGCTGGCCCACGCGGCGGTGTATCACCCGCACTTCGCCGCTCAGTTCGACCGCGAGGCGCAGATCATCGCGCGCCTGGACCACCCCAACGTGGTGCGCGTGATCGACACCGAGGCCGCCTACGGGACGCGCTTCATCGTGATGGAGCGCCTGCGCGGGGCGCTGCTCGAGGAGCGCATGGGCCCCGCTGAGCCCCGACCCTGGGAGGCGGTGCGGCGGATCGCGCGCGACGTGTGCGGCGCCCTCGAGCACGCCCACGAGCACGGGCTGGTGCACCGCGACGTGAAGCCGGCCAACATCTTTGTCGCGCCGGACGGGGGCGCGCGCCTGCTCGACTTCGGCATCGCGATCGGCCGCGAGCGGTCGACGTGCGTCGGCGCGGCGCGGCTGGGGACGCCCTGCTACATGGCGCCGGAGCAGATCCTGGGGCGGCCGCTCGATGGGCGCACCGATCTCTACGCGCTTGGCCTGTCGCTCTATGAAGTGGTGACCGGGCGCGTTCCCTTCATGGAACGCACGCTCGAGGCGCTGCTGCGGCTACAGCTCGACGCGCCGCTGCCCGATCCGCGACTGCTTACGCCTGACGTGCCGGAGGATCTGGTGGCCTTCATGCGGCGCTGTGCCGCGAAGCGGGCGGTAGATCGTTTCGGCAGCGCGGCCGAGGCGGCAGCCGCCCTGACGGGCGAAGGGACCGACGGCCTGATCCTGCGTATCCGCCACGCTCCGGCCGCGGACGCCGCAGTGAGGGCCGCGCTCGGCGCCCTGCGAGAGGCCCTCGCGGGCCGCGACGACGTGCAGATCTCCGAAGAGTAACGGGATCTTACGAGCCTTCGAGCAGCGCGCGCACCTCGAGCAGGTAGGGATCGTCGCCCGCCAGCTCGGTGGCGCGGTCCAGGTGCCATCGGGCCAGCGCCGGGCGCAGGTGGGCGCGGCCCAGGTGTAGCGCCGATTGCAGGTGCAAGAAGGCTCGGCTGCGCGCGGCGTCGACGTCGCTGGGCGGTCCGAGGGCCGCGAAGGCCGATCGCACGGCAGCGTCGTCCACCTCAACGCCCAACCCAAGCATGAGCCCGGTAGGGCGCAGGTCGCGGGCCAGCGTACCCAGGCGGCCGAGCTCGACGCCCACCTCGTAGCGCGCCTCGGGCCCCATGAAGCCGGTCCCGAGCTGCGCCGCACGGGCAGGCAGGTGGCGCTCCAGGCGCTCGGCGAACCAGCGCCGGTCCATCTGGCCGCGGAACACCAGCGCCACATCGGGCCGGGCGCCTTCGATCGATCGCAGCGCCCACGAGAGGAAGGTCGTCGCGTAGTCGCTCGTCAGCAGCACGCCGTCCGGGGGCACCTCGTCGAGCACGGCGCGCGCGAACCGCTCGGCGGTGTGGCTGCCCTGTCGATCCCCCGAGTCGAAGCCCGGCGCCGTGGCGATCGGGAGCGCGAGCACCAGCCAGCGGGCCGGCCCCAGGCGCGCCGCGGCCACGCCCACCAGCGCGCACAACCCCACCAGCGAGGGCAGCAGATAGCCGCCCAGATCGGGGTTGGCCAAGTCGAGCGGGTACACGACGCGCGTGAGCAGCGGAAGCGCGATGACGACCAGCAGCGCGAGCGCCGGCCACGCGCGCTCGCGCACCAGCGCAGGCGTGCCGGCGGCGATCAGCGCCAGGCCCAGCGCCGCAGCCGGCCCGCCGATCTGTCCCGTGACCCAGGCGGCCAGGATGCCGGCGTTGTCGATCAGGTCGAAGTCCTGGCCCATGCGCATGCTGCGCTGCCACTCCTGCGCGCTGATCATCTGCCACAGCTCGCTCGCCGTGGCCGGCGCGCCCCAGTCGATCTCGGCGCC
>CALBMW010000748.1 GCA_937896275.1 uncultured Myxococcales bacterium | reverse complement strand
CCTTGGGCAATGGGACGCGGCGGTGGTCCGGGCGCGCGAGGCCGTGCGCTGCGCGCCCGAGGACGCCCGAGCAGCACGGCAGCTGGGCGAGGCCCTCATCGCGAGCGGCGATCTGGCGGGCGCGCGCGCCTTCTACGCCGAGCACCTGGCCGCGCACCCCAAAGACGCCAGCGCCTGGCACGGGCGCGGTCACACGGACGAGCTCTCGGGGGAGGACGAGGCGGCAGAGCAGGCCTATGGCCGCGCCGTCGAGCTCGATCCGACGCAGGCCGCGGCCTGGTTCCGGCTGGGCACGTTGCGGGCCGAGGCCGGGCGATCAGCGCCGGCGGCCGAGGCCTTCGACCACGCCGTGACGCTGGAGCCCGAGAACCCGGCGCACCGCGATCTGGACAAGCGCGTGGTGGCGCTGGCCCTCGACGGCGGCGACCGCGCCCTCGCGCGACGGGCCGCGGCCCGTGTCCTCGGCCACGGAGAGGACGAGGCGGCGGGCTCGCTGATGGTGGCCACGATCCTGGTGCAGCAGAAGGATCTGCTGGGCGCGGCCAACGAGCTGGAGTGGCTGATCGGGCACCATCCGGAGCAAGCGCCGGCTCGGCTGCTGCTCGCCCAGGTGCTGCTCGAGGTGCAGCGCTACGACGAGGCCCGGGCTGCCCTGGACGGCGTACCCGAGGACGCGCCGCTGCGGGCCGAGGCGCTGCGCCTGCTCGGCATGAGCTTCCTGGCCGAGGACAGGGTCGCGGAGGGCGTGGGGGCGCTCTTTGCGGCCCAGGCCAAGGACCCGGGCTCCGCCGAGATCGCCTTCGACCTGGCCCGCGGGCTGCGCGCCGCCAAACGGCTGGATGAGGCCCGCGGGCTGCTGGCGCGGTCCTCGGCGCGCTGGCCCGACGACGCCAACCTGCACTACCTGCTGGGGCTGACGATCCAGGCCGGCGGCGACGAGGACGGCGCGCTGCTCGAGATGCGGCGCGTCATCGAGATCGACGCCGATCACGCGGGCGCGCTCAACTACGTCGGCTTCACGTGGGCGGAGCGCGGCGAGCAGCTCGAGTTGGCCGAGCGCTACATCCGGCGGGCCCTGCGCCGGCGGCCGGAGGATCCGGCGATCGTCGACTCCCTGGGCTGGGTGCTGTTCCGGCAAGGCCGGCTGGAGGAGGCGGAGGCCGCGCTCCAGAAGGCCGCCGCCGCCCAGCCCGAGGAGGGCGAGATCCGCTTCCACCTGGCCGAGGTGATCGGCGCGCGCGGCCGCCTGCCCGAGGCGATGCCGCACTACGATGCAGCGGTCGAGCACGCGGGCGACGATGCGGCCCGGGCTCGATACGAGAAGCGCCGCGCGACGGTGCGGACCAAGAAGGGCAAGCGCAAGTCCCGATGATCACTCGACTTTCGTTGACCCTGATGGTGCTGGCCACCGTCACGCTGGTCGGCTGCCCGGGGCGCTTCGCGCGGCCCGACGACTTCCAGGCCGATCCGGCGCCGCTGCTGGCGGCCGTGGCCACGCGCGGCGAGCAGGTGCGCAGCCTGACCGCTCAACTGCGGCTCGAGGTCTGGCACGGGAGCGAACGGGTGAAGCTGCGACAGCTGGTCGCGGTGCGGCGGCCCGACCACCTGCGCGTCGACTCGCTCTCGCCCTTCGATCAGCCCCTGTCGACGCTGGTGAGCGATGGCGAGCGCCTGCGCATCTACGCGTTGGACGAGCACCGCTTCTACGAGGGGCCGGCGACGCCCCGCAACCTGGGCAAGCTGATGCCGATCCGGCTCGAACCCCACGAGCTGAACGATCTGCTGCGCGGGGTGGTGCCGGTGATGCCACACACCCAGGCCAAGGTGGGCTGGAACGCCGACGAGGGCTGGTATCAGCTCGACCTCGAGGGGCCCGGCGGGCGGCAACGTATCCACTTCGAACCCAAAGGTCGTCGCGTGGTGCAGACCACCGTCTGGCGCGGGGACGCGGTGCGCTGGAAGGCCCGCCTGGGCCGCTTCGACGGTGAGGGACCGGGGGCGCTGCCGACGCGGTTGCGCTTCGAGGCGCCCGCCGAGGAGCTCCGCATCGACGTCGAGGTCGTCGATCACCGACAGAACCCGGATCTGCCGGACGCGGCCTTTGAGCTGGAGGTGCCCCGGGGCGTGCAGGTCGAGGCGCTCGATGGTGGTTGACCGAGGCTTTCACCTCGCACGACCCCGGGTTAACATCGCGCGGATGCGGAGGGGGCCACCCGTTGAGTGACAAGCTGCGTTTCGGCGAGATCCTGGTGCGCGCGAACGTCCTCGATCGGCACGCGCTGGAGCGCGTGCTGCAGGAGACCGACGGGCAGCCGGTCGATCTGGGCGAGGTGCTGGTGGCCCGACAGCTCGTGGACGAGGACACGATGCTACAGACCATCTCCAAGGCGCTGAACCTGCCCCGCATCAACCTCGACAAGGTGCAGCCCGACCCGCGCGCGCTGGCGCTGGTGCCCCGCGAGCTGTGTATCGAGCACTTCCTGCTGCCGGTCGAGGTGGAGCGGAGCCGGACCGGCGAACACCTGCACGTCGCGATGGCCAACCCTTCGGACGTTCAGGGCATCAAGCGCGTGACGCGCCACGCCAGGCTGCGCATCCGGCCACTCGTGGCGGCCGCGCGCGCAATCCGCGGCTCGATCCAGCGCCACTACGGCGGCGCGCCGGTGCCTGGTCCCGAACCCACGCCCGCGAGCGGCCCGCTGCCTCAGGTGCAGCGCCCGGCCACGTCACAGGCGCCCGCGGCCTCGCAGGCGGCCCCGCCCCGACCCGACCCGTCGGGCGGGAGCGACATGTTCGACTTCGGGGTGACCGATCTCTCCTCCTTCGCCGACGAAGCGCCCGCGTTGGACCTCGCGGGCGACGACGGCGGGGACGACTCCACGCTCACGGGCTCGCCGGTCTTCGACCTGGCGCGGGGCGGCGATCCCTTGGGCATCGACGCTGCGGGTGATCTGGATTTCGGGCGCTCCGCCGTGGCGGCGCCCCGGTCACCGCCGAGCTCTCGCAGTCCCCTGCCGGAGCGCCCCCCCATCCCGACGCTGCCGCCGCTCGCGCCGGCCTCGCTGAGCTCGAGCCACCGCCCCTCGGCACCCGCGCCACGTCGGCCGGCCCGTCCCTCGCTGAGCCCCGATCTGATGAGCGTCCTCGACACCTCGGCCCAGCAGGCCCTGGTCGGCGCGGGCGATCTGGGGCCGACCCCGCCCCCGGCGCACGCGACCACGGAACGAGACGGCTATGGCCTGGTCAAGCGCGCGCCGCGCCGACCCACCGATCGGGACGATGGGCCGCCACCGACCTTGACGGTGCCGAGCGGCGGCCTCCCCAAGCTGCCGCCACGCCCGCCCTCGCTGATGCCCTCCGGGACCGCGCAGAAGCCGTTGCCGCCGCTGCCGCCGGGCCTCCGTCGGCCGTCGTCTGCCGCGGCGCCCGCGCTCGAGGCGTCGCGCGCGGCCCCGCTCACCGAGGCCCTCGACCCCTTCGCCACGCCTGAGCCCGAGGCCCCGCTGGCTCCGCCGCCCGCGCCCGAGCCCCTCCCACCGCCCGGCACGGTCGACGATCGCGAGGAGCGCCTCGACCTGCGCGGCCTGCTCGACCGCTTCGTGAACGATCTGGACGCGGTCGATGGTCAGGCCGACGAGCTGATCATTCGCTACCTGGACCGCTACGGACAAGCGGCCACCCCCCCGGCCGGCGACGAGTTCTTCGCCGCGCTCGACCGCACCCTGGGCCACACCCGCTCGGGCATGGGGCGCCTCGTCGTGGCCCTGATCCGCCAGCTCGCTCGGCGCGGACTGGTCGATCCCGACGCCCTGCTGAGCGATCTGCGGGACGAGTAGCGACGTGCTCCACGGCCATCGACGCGGCGCGCCAGGCGCGACCGCCGATCGATCCCGCCCCGTCCCACGGAGACGCCCGCCCGCGGTGCCGCCGCGAGCCGCCCACGCGGGCCCCCGCCCGAGGCGTCTGACCCCTCCATCGCGTAGTCGAGCCTCGTGACGCGCGCCCCCGCTTCCTTGCCGGTGACGGGCGGCGTACCGCGTCTGGTGGTCGAGGGTCTGGGCGTGGCCTTCGACACCCCGCGGGGGCGGGTGCAGGTCGTCGAAGGCGTCGATCTCAGCGTGGGCGCCGGCGAGGCCGTCGCCCTCGTCGGCGAGAGCGGGTGCGGCAAGAGCGTGACCGCCAAGGCCCTGCTGCGCCTGCTGCCCATGCCGCCGGCGCACATCACGGGCGGGCGGGCGCTGCTGTCGGGCGAGGACCTGTTGACCCTGCCACCCGACGCGCTCAGGCGCGCCCGCGGGCGCGCCGTCGGCTTCGTGTTTCAAGATCCGATGAGCGCGCTCAACCCGGTCTACCCGGTGGGCGAGCAGATCGCCGAGCGCCTGCGCCTGCACGGCGGGCTGGGGCGTCGGGCGGCCCGCGAGCGCGCCGCGCAGCTGCTCGAGCAGGTGGGCATCCCCTCGGCCACCGAGCGGGCGCGCGCCTACCCGCACCAGCTGTCCGGCGGGATGAGGCAACGGGTGGTGATCGCGATCGCCCTGGCCTGCGATCCGACGCTGCTGATCGCCGATGAGCCGACCACCGCGCTGGACGTGACCATCCAGGCGCAGCTCATGGCGCTCCTGGCCGAGGAGCGGCGGGCGCGCGACATGGGGCTGCTGCTCATCACGCACGACCTGGGCCTCGTCGCCCAGTGGGTCGACCGCGTGGTGGTGATGTACGCGGGCCAGGTGATCGAGTCGGGGTCCGTGGACAGCATCTTCCACCACCCACGCCACCCCTACACGCGCGGGCTGCTACAGGCGGTGCCGGGCGCCACCCCCCCGGGACCGGACGGGCGCCTGTGGTCCATCCCCGGCGCCGTGCCGACGCCGGACGCGTTCCCCGCGGGCTGTCGCTTCGGGCCGCGCTGCCCGCGCGCCCAGGATGACTGCCGCGCGGCGCCGGTGGTCCTCGTGGACGGGGTGCGCTGCCTGCACCCCCACACGCGACCCATCGAGGCGGCGCCGTGACCGACGCGCTCCTCGAAGCCACCAACCTGCGGGTCCACTTCGCGATGGGGCGCGGCCGAGTGGTGCGCGCCGTGGATGGCGTCGACCTGAGCGTCGCGGCGGGCGAGACCTTGGGCCTGGTGGGCGAGAGCGGCTGCGGGAAGTCCACGCTGGGGCGTGCCCTGCTGCGCCTCGAGGACATCACCGACGGGCGGCTCGAGGCCTTCGGCGCGGACGTCACGCGCAGCGGGGGCAAGGACCTGCGCACCCTGCGGCGGCGCGCCTCGATGGTGTTTCAGGATCCTTACGCCAGCCTCGATCCGCGGATGTCGGTGCGGGCCTCGGTGGCCGAGCCGCTGGCCATCCACCGGATCGGCGACGCCGCCGAGCGTCGGGCGCGGGTGGACGCGCTGCTGACGCGGGTCGGGCTGTCGCCCGCGGTCGCCGATCGCCGACCGCACACCTTCAGTGGCGGACAGCTGCAGCGCATCGGCATCGCCCGCGCGCTGGCCCTCGATCCGGCGCTGGTGGTGGCCGACGAGCCGGTGAGCGCGCTGGACGTCAGCGTGCAGGCGGGGATCGTCAACCTGATGATGGATCTGCGCGCCGAGCGGGGGCTGGCCTTCCTGTTCGTCGCGCACGACCTGAAGGTGGTCGAGCTGATCAGCGATCGGGTGGCGGTGATGTACCTGGGGCGCGTGGTCGAGCTGGCGCCCGCACGAGCGCTGTTCGCCGGCCCGCGCCACCCCTACACCCAAGCGCTGCTGGCCGCCGTCCCGGTGCCCGATCCGCGCCGACGGGCCGCCACCGCGCCCCCCCCCGGTGAGCTGCCCAGCCCGCTCGCGCCCCCCCCCGGCTGCGCCTTCCACCCCCGCTGCCCCACCGCCGAACCCCGCTGTCGCGTGGAGCGTCCGACGCTGGTAGTGGACGCCACAGGCCACGCCACCGCCTGCCATCTGGTCGAGCCTCGATCGCCGCTCAGCGACGATCGTGTTTCCCGCGTGGCGTCCCGGCCCACGAAGGGTAAAATGCGCCCCGCATAGATCGCCCCAAGGCAGCGCACGTTCATGGAGGCAGTCGCCCGGTGCTGAACCTGATCCTGATGGCCTTACGCCGACGCTCCGCCTCCGACAGGGCGGACCACGCCGACGAAGACCTCATGGACCGCTTCCGGACCGGCGATGTGCAGGCGTTCGAACGGTTGCTCCAGCGACATGAGAAGGCGATTTACAACTTCATCTTCCGCCTCGTTCGTGACCGTGAGCTGGCCAACGACCTGCTGCAGGAGACCTTCCTGCGGGTCGTGAAGAACGCGCAGGGCTACAGCCGGAAGGCGAAGTTCACGACCTGGCTGTACACGATCGCGCGAAATCTGGGCATCGACGCGTTGCGCAAGGCGCGCCACCGTCGGCACCCCAGCCTGGATCAGGCCCAAGGGGCCGATCCCGAGGGTCGGACCTTGATGGAGCGGCTGCCCGGCAAGAGCGACGACGGCTTCGAGCGCACGGACGCGGGCGAGCTCCGCGTGCGCATCGAAGCGGCCATCGACCGGCTGAGCAACGAACAGCGGGAAGTCTTCGTGATGCGTGAGTTCATGCAGCTTCAGTTCAAGGAGATCGCCGCCGTCGTCGGCGTCTCGGAGAACACCATCAAGAGCCGCATGCGGTACGCGCTGGAGAACTTGCGCCTGGCGCTGGCCGATTACGCCGAGGATCTGCCCGGCGCCATCGACCCCGTCCCCGCCCGGAGCCGCGCATGAGCGGCACGCTGACACCACGCGAGGTCGACGATCGGCTCCTCGACCTGCTCTACGGCGAGCTGGCCGACGACGAGGCGCGCGCGCTGCGTGACGCGCTCGAGGCGCACCCCGAGGCGGCCGAGCGATTGCGCCAGTGGGAGGGCCTCCGGAGGGCCGCGGCCCAGGTGCCCTCGGTCGAGCCCGATCCGCAGATCCACTACGACATCGTGCGGGCGGCGCGGCAGGCCGCCGCGGAGCAAGCGGCGGGGGCGACCCGCAAGTCCGGCTTCTGGGCGTGGCTCGAGAGCCTGTCGCTGGGGCCGGCCCTCGCCGGCCTCGCGCTCGCGGTGGTGGCCGCCGGCACGACGCTGGTGCTGACCCGCAGCTATCGCGACGAGGCCGTGCCGCGCGCGCCCGGCGCCGGCCCGTCGGCCCCCGACGAGGCCACCGCACAAGCGGCGCGTCCACCCGAGGGTGACGAGGTCGCGGCCGGCGGCGCGGCGGCGCCGACGCCTGACGCGCCCAAGCCGGCGGCACCAAAGCCGGCGGAACCCACCGTACCGCTGGAGCAGGCCGAGGCGCCCGCTGCGTCCGAGGCGCAGGCCGCCGAGAAGCCGGCGCGCGAGAGGCTGGCGCGGGCGGAGGTGCCAGCCGACGCGCTCGATGACCTGAAGGGCGCGGCCGGCTCGGTCGGCGACGAGGGCGCGGGCGCCAAGCTCGAGGCCGAGCGGCCCACGTCGCGAGGAGCCAAGACGAAGAGCGCCCCCGCGCCGCGGAAGCGCGCCCCCGAGCCACGCGCCGAGCAAAAGAAGCAGGCCAGCGGCAGCCGCCCCGGACGCGCGGTGCTCGAGCCCTTCGCCAAGACCGCGGACGGCGCGACCGATGAGGAGGCGCCGCCCGCGGCGCGCAGGGCGGACGACGGGGACAAGGCGGCCCGCGACTCACGCGCGAACGCCGCGCCGATGAACACGCTGGGCGGCGACGGCGATCGCTTCGCACCACCACCGCCGCCGCCCGTGAAGGCGCCCGCCTCACCCGAGCGCGAGCCCCAGGCCGCGCCGACCGCCCAGGGCGAGGCCTTCTTCGATGCGCCCGCCGAGGAAGCCCCACGGCGCAGGCCGCAGCCTGATCAGCGGGCCGACGACGACCAGGCCGAGTCCGCCGCCGGTGCGCAGACGGCTGGGACCCCCACCGTGACGGTCAACGCGGACGCCGAGCGCGCCGACCGGGCGGTGGAGCCGGGCGC
>CALBMW010000747.1 GCA_937896275.1 uncultured Myxococcales bacterium | reverse complement strand
GCACGTCGGGCAGCATCTGCGCGGGATCTACGCCCCCGCTGTCGTCGTCACACGCCGCCAGCATCAGGGCGGGCAGCACCAGCGCGAGGGAAGACCAACGGCGCATGTGTTCTTGCTCCAGGTTCGTCGCGGTCCGCGGCCTCTGGACCGCGGCGGCACCATACAACCGTGAGGCCGATGGCCGCCACCGTCCGATGGGGTCAGGACCGCCCGACCCTCACCGTACGCGGCGCAACACGAGCGCTTGCAGGAAGACGCGGCCGCGCCCGACCTTGCGGAACCAGCGCGCCTCGTCCTGCACCTCTTGCAGCAGAGGATCCTCGGCAGAGGCCTCGCGTCGCTCGACCAGCGACCAGGCCCGGCGCAGCGTGTCGGTGTAGAAGCCGTCCCACAGCTCCGGCTGCAACGGCACCTGGTGCACGACCTCGTAGCCCGCGGCGCGGACGACGGTGTGGTAGTCGGCCAGGGTGCCGAGGGGCTCGACCATGCGGCGCTCGAGCGGCCCGCGCACTTCGGAGGGGGCGTCCTTGTTGACGACGCCGGGGTAGGTGACGGCGATCTGCCCGCCCGGGGCGATCACCCGGCGCCACAGCGTCAGCGCCTGCTTCAGCCCGAGCGGCATGGCCGCACCTTCCGCCAGGACGTACTTGAACGCGTTGTCCCCGAAGGGCAGCGCGTTGTACGCGGCGACGATGGATTGCACCAAGTGGCCCGCGCCGCCCTGATCGCAGCGACGCCGCACGACGGGCAGATAGCGCGCGTCGGCGTCGACGGCGACGACCCGGCAGCCGCGGGATCGGGCGATCCACGTGGCCCGGTCACCTGAGGCGCACGCAATATCCAGCAGCCGATCGGTCGCCTTGACCGGAAACTGAGTCAGGTAGGCCGACGTGAACGTCGCGCCCCCCGGTTCGCTGCGAGGCAGCCTTGAGAAGAACTCGAAGCGGTCCACCCGATGGGGCCTCCAGCCGTGAACGGCGCGGTCGGCGGGCGCCGAGCCTCAGCGGTCGGCGATCTCGACGTAATGCGCGTCTTTCTCGCCCACGTACATCTGCGTGGGCCGGTAGATGCGGTTGTCCTCGAGCTGCTCGAGCCAGTGCGCCGTCCAGCCGCTCACGCGGGCGATGGCAAAGACCGGCGTGAACAGGTCGGTCTCGATGCCCAGGCCTTCGTAGACCAGGCCGCTGTAGAAGTCGACGTTGGGGTAGATGCCCTTGTCGCCCATGCGATCGGCCGCGAGCT
This sequence comes from uncultured Myxococcales bacterium, assembly GCA_937896275.1. Lineage (GTDB taxonomy): Bacteria > Myxococcota_A > Bradymonadia > UBA7976 > UBA1532 > JACKDN01. The sequence continues at coordinate 9,004 of CALBMW010000747.1, read as the reverse complement.
GCTCGAGGCGCGTGGCGATGGCATACAGCGGCGTGCCGCCCTGCGTCTCGAAGACGTCCTTGGCCAGCGTCTGCAGCGCGTGGGAGCGGGGATCCTTGACCTTGTAGACGCGGTGGCCGAGGCCCATGATCTTCTGCTTGGTCTCGATCATGTGGTCCAGGAAGCCCTCGACCGCGTCGACCGAGGGGATCTTCTGGAGCATCTCGAGGACGCGCTCGTTGGCCCCGCCGTGCAGCGGCCCCGACAGCGAGCCGACCGCGCCCGACACCACCGAGTAGGGGTTCGCGAGGCTCGACCCGATCACGCGGCCGGTGAAGGTGCTGGCGTTGAAGCCGTGCTCGGCGTGCAGCACCAGGCAGACGTCGATGAGGCGCTCCACGTTGGCCGCCGGCCGCTCGCCGTTCAGCATGTACATGAAGTTGGCGGCGTGGCTCAGCGAGGCGTCCGGCTCGATGACCGGCAGGTCCTTGCGGATGCGATCGAAGGCCGCGACGACCGTGGGCATCGACGCGATGAGGCGATAGGTGGCCCGCAGGTTGCCCGCCCGATCCGACACGTCCATCTGCGGATTGACGGTGCCCAACGCGGCGGTGGCTGTCTGCAGCGCCAGCATCGGGTGGCCGGTCGCGGGCAGGGCGCGCAGGATGTCGAGGACGCAGGCGGGGACCGCACGGACCGCGCGCAGCTCGGCGTCGAAGGCCGCGAGCTCGGTGGCGGTCGGCAGCTTGCCGAAGAGCAGCAGGTAGGACACCTCTTCGAAGGTGCTCTTCTCGGCCAACTCCTCGATGCGGATGCCGCGATACCGCAGAATGCCTTCGAGTCCGTTGATGAAGCCGATGGCGGATCGGGCCGCGACGACGCCGGCGAGACCCGGAACGAATTCACTCATGACGCCACCTCTTCCTTCGACCGATCCAGGGCCGGCTGCAGCGTCCGCGGCGGGGTTTGGCTGCGCAGCGCCGAACGGCGCCGTATATAGCAGAATCCGCGGCCGATGATAAGTTTGCCGAGCCACCGGCCGCCGATGTGGGTCAGTAGGGCGGGGGCACGGTCCGATAGCGGTCGAAGAGGGCGCGCTGGCGGTGGCCCTCAGCGGCCCTCTGGCCCCTCAGGTAGACCCCCTCGGTCCGCGTCGACAGCTCGAAGGGATCGCCGCTCCAGACCACCAGATCGGCCACCTTGCCCGGCGCCAGGGTGCCACGATCCGTGAGGCCGAGGATCGCCGCCGGCGTGGCGGTGACCGCGGCCAGCGCCCGGTCGTAGGGCAGGCCCGCCCGCACCGCGTTGCCCGCCCACTGCCGCAGCTTGCGCACGTTGTGCACGCTGAAGGTGCTCAGCATGATCGGCACCCCGGCCCGGTCGAGCAGCGCGGCGGCGTCCTCGCGTCCGTGCACGCCGTCGAGGGTGTCGGGCAGGTTCTGGGTCGGATCGACGATCACCGGGATCTTCGCGGCGGCCAGCTGATCGGCCACGCGCCATGCCTCGCTCGCGCCCACCAGCACCAGCCGGATCTTCTCCTCCTGCGCGAAGCGCACCAGGGCCGCCAGATCGGAGGCTCGGTTCGCCTCGACCGCCAACGGCAAGCGTCCCTGCACGACGGGGATCATGGCCTCGAGATCCAGGCGGCTGGCCGCCAGCGCGCGGAGCCGTCGCTGGTCGTAGTCCTTGCGCTTCGCCGCGTAGGTGCGGGTGTCGTCGAGCAGCTCGCGCAGCGTCAGCAGCGCCATGCCTCGGCTGCCGTGCTGCATCCCCCCGAAGCGCGCGACCATCGCGACCTGGGGCACCAGCACGCGGCCCGACAGGTCGATCATCGCGGCCTGCCCCGCCACCAGCCCGCCCACCGGCGCGGTGAGGGCGGTCGTCACCCCGTGCGCCCGTTGGATGGCCAGGACCGGGCTGTCGGGGCTCAGCGCGTCGACGGCGCGGAAGGCGGCGCGGATGGGATCGCCACCCGCGTCCTGATCGACCGACTCCTCGACGCCCCAGATCTCGGCCAGGCCCAGGCCGGTCCACGCGTCGATCAGGCCCGGCGTGATCGTCTTGCCCGCGCAGTCCACGACGGTGGCCCCGGCGGGCACCGGGAGGCCCACCCCGACGCCCACGATGCGCTCCCCGTCGATGAGGACCGTCGCGTTCTCGAGCGCGGGCCCGTCCCCGGGTCGCACCGTGCCGCCGACCAGGGCGATGACCGCCAGGAATCCCGTGGCGAAGGCGCTCATTGGCCCACCTCGAAGTCACTCCAGGGGGGCGACGGGGCGTCGGCGTCGTGCCGCGGCACGCCGTCCACGAAGACCTTCGCCGCGCGCGCATAGACGCTGAAGGGGTGGTGGTCCCAGACGACGACGTCGGCCATCTTGCCTGCCTCGAGCGTGCCGGTGAGCGCGTCGATGCCCAGCGCCCAGGCCGGGTTGGCGGTGATCCAGCGGATGGCCTCGGCCTCGCTCACCTTCACGCCCGCGTGCAGCCCGGCGTACCAGGCCTTGCCCGCCTCCTGGTTCATGCGCTGCACGCCCTCGGCGCTGTCGGTGTGCAGGATGCCGCGCCCGCCCGCCTCGGCGACGAGGGCGAGGTTCTGCTCGATGCCGTCGTAGGCCTCGATCTTGAACCCCCACCAGTCGGCCCAGGTGCTGACGGCCACGCCGCGCGCCGCCAGGATGTCGCGGATCTTGTAGGCCTCCACCGCGTGATGGAAGGAGCGCACCGCGAAGCCGAACTCGTCGGCGATCTCGAGCTGCAGCAACATCTCGTCGGCGCGGTAGCAGTGGATGTGCACCAGCACCTCGCCCTTCAGGACCTCGGCCAGCGTCTCGAGCGTGAGGTCGCGCTTGGGCGGCGTGACCGGCATCTCCTTGCCGTCCTCCGTCTTGGTGGGGTTCTTCTCCCAGGTCTGCCAGTCGTTGAGATAGCGGCGGGCGGCGACCCACTGCTCACGCATGAGGAAGATGCTGCCCATCCTGCTGGCCGGCATGGTGCCCTTGCCTTGGCCATAGACCCGCTTGGGGTTCTCACCGCAGGCCATCTTCAGGCTGTCCTTGGCCCCCGGGAAGCGCATGGCGCGCGCCTCACGCAGCGGATGCAGCTTGATCACCACGCCGCGGCCGCCCATCAGGTTTCCGCTGCCGGGCAGGATCTGCAGGGTCGTCACCCCCCCGCGCACCGCGCGCTGCAGCCCGGGATCCTGGGGCCAGAAGGCCTCCTCGGCGCGTACGCCGGCGGTGATGGGGCGGGTCATCTCGTTGCCGTCGGCGTGCGCCCAGACGTCGGGCGTCGCGTAGACGCCGAGGTGGCTGTGGGTGTCGATGAGGCCCGGCGTGACGAAGGCGCCGGCGGCGTCGATGACGGTCTCGCCCTCTGCCGGTGGCGGGGCGTCGCCCTCACCGACGGCTTCGATGAGGCCGCCCGACAGCCGCACCCAGCCACGCTCGATGCGCGGCCGGTCCAAGGTGGCGGTGAGGAGCGTGGCGTCGCGGATCAGCACGGGCGCGGCCGTCGTCGTCGCGGCGTCCTGCGCGGCCTTGCGCACGGCGACCGCCGGGTCGAGCGGCACGGGCACCTTCTCGGGGCCGGCCTTGGGCTGGGCGCCGCTGCAGCCCGCGAGGGCGACGAGCAACAACAGGGGAGCGCGCATGGTGGATCCTCGTCCGGGAGGCGGGACCGTAGGGCGCGCGGGGCGCCGGCGCAAGGGGCCGGCGCCCGCGGGCGGAAGTCAGCGGCGGCCTGAGGTCAGTGCGCGCCGCGCCGCGTCACGAGCGGCCAGCGGACCGTGATCGCCGTCCCGCGCCCGCTCGAGGTCAGGGTCGCGTCGCCGCCCCTGTGGCGGGCGAGCCGGCGCACCAGGGCGAGGCCCATGCCGCTGCCCTCGACGTCGTCGCGCGGGCGCAGCGTCTCGAACATGCGGAACACGCGCTCGTGGTAGGCGGGCGGGATGCCCGGCCCGTCGTCGGTCACCCTGAGGACCAGCGCCCCGTCCACGTCGGTGCGGGCGCCGATCTCGACGCGACCGTGGGCGTGGTCGTGGTGCTTGACGGCGTTGTCGAGCAGCTGGTGCAGCACCTGGCGCAGGGCCGCGACCTCGGTCTCGACCTCCAGCGGTGGGCTCACGTAGGTGACCTCGATGCCGGCCGGGCGCTCCAGGATCTCGGTCTCCTCGGCGACGAGGACGCCCATCCGCGCGCGCTGCAAGGGCTGCGGGCGTCGTCCGATGCGGGCGAAGGCGAGCAGGCCGTCGAGCAGGCGCTCCATGCGGAGCACGCGCGCCGACAGCAGGGCGGCGTGCGCGCGCACCTCATTCGCGTCGCCGGCGTCCTCGTGGATCCAGCGCACCAGCGAGCCGATGCCACGCAGGGGCGAGCGGAGGTCGTGGCTGGCGACGTAGGCGAAGGACTCGAGGTCCTCCTGGCTGCGCCGCAGCTCGAGCTCGGTGCGCTTGCGTTCCGTGATGTCGGTGGTGGTGCCGACGACGCGGTGGGGCGAGCCGTCGCGGCTGTGCATGGTGCGCGCGCGGGTGTAAATCCAGCGGACCGAACCGTCTGGGTGCAGCAGCCGGTACTCGACCGTGTAGCCCTGCGGATCGGCGGTCGCCACCAGCGCCGCGACCAGCGCGGCGTCTTCGGGGTGCACCATGGCGCGCCAGGCCGCCGGGTCCGCGTACACCTGCTCGGGGGACACGCCGAACATGCGCTCGAAGGATGGGCTGAGGTAGACGACGACCTGCGTCCGGGCGTCGCGGATCCAGAGGACGTCCTCGTTCGAGGCCACGATCTGGGCCTCGGCCTCCTCCCGCGGCTGCAGTCGCCGGGCCAGCACGCCCGCGTGGCCGTCCGCGACCGGCCAGACCTCGAGGCCGTAGGTGCGGTCGGCGATGACCATCGCGCCGAGCTCAGGCGGGCGGCCGGACGTGATGACGTCGACGATGGCGGCGGGGAGGCTCGTCTGGGCGAGTTGGGGCCAGGCCTCCGAGAGCGGTCCCCCGACATGCTCGGCGATGGTGGGCTCGAGCCGGGCGCCCGCGGCGTTGGTGGCCACCAACCGCAAGGGGGGCTCGGCGTCCTGGTCGAGGCGCCACACCGTCACGGCGTGCGGCAAGGAGTCCAGCGTGCTGTGGAACACGTCCGCCATCGAAGGCCCGTTGCCAATGGTCCGAGCGATGCTGCATCATCCACAGCGATCGCGCAAGGAGCGGGCACATGGGTACGCGGGCAGTGCATCTGGTGATGGTGGATGACGACGACATCGACGTCCGGTCGATGAGGCGCAGCCTCGAGCGGGCAGGCTCGACGTTGGCGCTGAGCGTGGCGCGGGACGGGTGCGAGGCGCTCGACCACCTGCGCCGGGACGGGGTGGCGCGCGACGCCGTGGTCATCCTCGACATGCACATGCCGCGCATGGGGGGGATCGAGTTCCTGGCGGCGGTGCGCGCGGACGCGGCGCTGGCCAGCCTGCCGGTGTTCGTCCTGACCACGTCGGACGCGCCGGAGGACCTCGAGCGGGCCTATGCGCATCACGTCGTCGGCTATGTGCTCAAGCAGGCGGCCGGCGAGGACTTCGGCGACATGGTCGACTTGCTCGATCGCTACTGCGCGCTCGTGGAGCGACCGGACTGATCGGCAGCGATCGACCATCGAGTCAGAATGCGTCACGGCCGATGACTCGTGGTGCTGGCCTCACGCCGCGAGCGGCGCGCTGCGGTGGGCCCCGCTGGGCGCGGCGCCCCGATGGGCGGTGGATCCGGGCTTCGCGCGGGGGCGCTCCAGGGTCCGCGCGGGGGCGTCAGAATCGGACGCTCGCGCGGGCTCCCCAGCGCACGTCCCAGCGGTCCGCGAAGCGATCGTCTGTGGCCGACTCGACGCGAACCGGCGCCACCGGGATGCCGAGGCGGCTGGTGAGCGCGACCTCCACGCGATCGAAGAGGTCGAGCCCCAGCAGGGCGCGCTGGAGGGCGAAGAAGCCGCCGCGCTGATCGACGAAGGTATCGTCGACGCCCGCCGATGGGCCCTCGATGCCGATCGAGGCGCCGCCGTCGAGGCGCGCGACCAGGGCGCCCCACGTGATGAAGATGCCCACCCCCGCGCCCACGTCGGCGCCCGAGATCACGTCGGCGTCGAAGACGGGTCGCAGGTGGCCCTCGGCGAAGGCGTGGGCGTGCAGCAGCCCCCGCTGGCTGTGACCCGCTGCGACGCGCACCTCGGCGCCGAAGAGGGGCGCGTCGGGGATCCAGGTGCCGCTGAGGTGCACGGCGAGCAAGTCGAGCAGGCCCAGGTGCAGCTCCGCCGAGGGGTGCAGGTTCTCGACGCCCAGCGAGAGCGCGACGTGCCGGGCGCCGGGGGCCGTCACGTGGTCGGGCAGGCTGAGCGCGCCCAGCAGCACCGCGCCGGGCAGGCCGCCGAAGGGCAGGGCCGCGATGGGCAGGAGGATCACGGGTCGCGCGTCCGCATGAGGAGACCGTAGAGGCCGCCCGAGAGGCCGAAGCCCACGAACCAGGCGTAGGTGTAGATCGTGTCGAACGCCGCCGGGACGCTGTCCACGAAGCCCGCCGCGTGCAGGAAGCCGGGCAGGTTGGGCAGCACGCCGATCACCAGCGCCACGATCGCGATGGGGTTCCAGCCGTTGCGGTAGCTGTAGCGCCCGTTGGCGCGGAACAGGTCGGCGACGTCGAGCTCGGTGCGCCGCAGCCAGAAGTAGTCCGCGATGAGGATGCCGGCGATGGGCCCCAGCAGCGCCGAGTAGCCGATGAGCCAGGTGAAGATGTAGCCCTGGGTCGAGGCCAGCAGCTTCCAGGGGAACATCGCGATGCCGATGCCGGCGGTGATGTAGCCCCCCATTTTGAAGCTGATCCTGCTCGGGCTCAGGTTCGAGAAGCCGTTGGCGGGCGCGACGACGTTGGCCGCGAGGTTGGTCGTCAGGGTGGCGACCGCGAGGGCGACGAGCGCGAGGATGACCGCCCCGCCGCCCATTCGGCCCAGCAGCGCGACCGGATCCCAGATCGCCTCGCCGTAGATGACGACGGTGGCCGAGGTGACGGCGACGCCGATGAAGGCGAACAGGGCCATCGTGGGCGGCAACCCGATCGCCTGTCCCAGGAGCTGATCGCGCTGCGTCGCGCAGTAGCGCGTGAAGTCGGGGATGTTGAGCGACAGGGTGGCCCAGAAGCCGACCATGGCCGTGAGGCTGGGGAAGAAGACCTTCCAGAACTGACCGTCGCGTGCGCCGCCGGGATCGAAGGCCGAGGGCGTCGACAGCATCTGGCCGAAGCCGCCCGCGCGGTTGTAGGCCCAGCCCAGCAACACGAGGCCCATCACGATCAGGAAGGGGGCCGCGTAGGTCTCGAGCCAGCGGATCGACTCGGTGCCCTTGGCGATGAACCAGACGTGCAGGCTCCAGAACGCCAGGAAGCACACCGTCTGGCCGGTGTCGATGTCGAGCAGCGGCAGAGGCGCGCCGACGATGGCGTTGTCGCTCAGGGCGTTGACGATGGTGTAGATGGCCGAGCCGCCCACCCAGGTCTGGATGCCGAACCAACCGCAGGCGACCAGGCCGCGCAGCAAGGACGGCACGTTGGCGCCCACGGTGCCGAAGGACGCGCGCAGCAGCACCGGGAACGGGATGCCGTGCTTGGTGCCGGCGTGGCCGACGAGGGCCATCGGCACCAGCACGATCATGTTGCCCAGCAGCACCGTCAGGACGGCCTGCCACCAGTTCATGCCCTCCTTGATCAGCCCCGAGGAGAGCTGATAGGTCGGCACGCAGACGACCATGCCCACCCAGAGGGCGGCGATGCTGGTCCAGCGCCACGTGCGGCCGCTGGCGGGGACCGGCGCGAGCTCGTCGTTGTAGAGGCGCGGATCGGCGCCCTCGATCTTCTCGGGCCGGATCGGTGTGCCGGACATGGCTTCCCTTTCGATGGACGCATCGTCGGCATCCAATCACGCGCCGCGCGGCTTGCAAAGGGTCAGTCGACGTCGGTGATGCGCACCGGCCAGCGGGCCTGCTCCACGTCGTTCACCGCGAGCACCAGCACCGCATCGGTGGGCGCCACGTCGGCCGCGATCCGGACGGTCAGCTCGGCGGGCGGGTCGTCCGCGCGCACCGTCTGCGTTGTGCGGCCCAAGGTGCGACCGTCCGGCGCCTCGACGCGCAGCGCGACCTCGGCGTCGTCCTCGGCGAGGGTCTCGAGCCGGAGCCGCAGCTGCCCCCCGACCTCGATCGCGAAGCCCGCGCCGCCCGTCTCTTCGACGTGCTCCTCGGGCGCGAAGTACCAGGTGTCGTTGACCCCGTCGACGATGAGCGCCACGACGCCCGGGATGACGCCCGGCAGCAGGAGCAGGCAGTCGAGGGTGACGGTGAATGGATCCAGCCGCTGACTGTGCGCCCCGCGGCGTTCGGGGTGGAGCATGTAGCCGCAGCTCGCGGTGAGCGCGGTGGTCGCCACCAGCAGCGCGCAGGCGGCGCGGCGCACGTCGATCTTCATGGGTGCCTCCCGGGGGTGTAGGGGCCACAGGCTGCAGGGGTCGGGCGGGAAGGTCCAGGGCGCGCCGCCCGGCGGGCGCGTCGGTCAGCGCGGCGGCTGCTCCAAGTACCTCAGATAACGCAGGATTCCCGCGCCGGCGTGCTGGGCGAGATCGATGCGGACGGCCATGTCGACGGCCGAGCCGGGGAAGCCGCCGCGCATCTCGGCGGGGTCGTGCATCAGGTGGGCGGGGCCGGGGTCGAACTGGAAGCCGATGAGGAACCTGATGGCGCGTCGCACCTGACCCTCGAGCGGCGCGAGGGTGGCGGCGTCGAGGCCGGCCGCGCGCGCAGCGCTCAGGGTGGCGGCGGCGGCCTCGGTGCGGCTGCCGGTGTCCGAGACGCGGGTCAGGTGCAGCGGGTGCAGGTTGTAGCCCCCGTGGTCGCGCTGGATGAAGCGGCCGAAGGTATTGTATTTCAAGCAGAAACGCAGTGCGTCGTCCTGCAGTGCGTCGTCCTGCAGTGCGTCGTCCTGCAGTGCGTCGTCCTGCAGTGCGTC
>CALBMW010000746.1 GCA_937896275.1 uncultured Myxococcales bacterium | reverse complement strand
GTCGCCGCAGCGGCACCATGACGTGCACCAACGCCGACTGGGACTCGCAGGGCACCTGCCACGCAACATTCGTGTGCGGCGGGCTGCGCCCCCTGCCGGCCGACGACGGCCTGTGCCACGTCTGCAATGCCTGCGAGACCGACGAAGACTGCGGTGGGGCGGACCGCTGCGCGGATTTGGGCGAGGGCCGCATGGCCTGCCTCCAGCCCTGCGGCGAGACCGAGTGCCGCGGCGACGCGGTGTGCATCGCGCTGGAGGGGCGGAGCGTCTGCGTGAACCCGGAGCACGAGGCGGAGGGCCTTTGCCCCGAGGGCTACGCCTGCGAGCCGCCCCCGGAGCCCGAGGCGCCCATCGACGCCGCGGTGCCCGAGAGCGAGGCCCCCGAGGCCGACGCTGGCCCGGACGCGACGTCGCTCGGTGGGCTAGGTGACATCGACGTCGAGCGCGGCGCCAAGAACGACGATGGTTGCTCCGCGACGCCCGGCGCCCCCGCGCACGGCGCGCCCCTCGCCGGCCTCCTGCTGCTCGGGCTCGGCGCCCTGATCCGCCGCCGGCGCTGATCGCCGGCCGCGCGCGGTCAACGCGCCGGCGGATGGGTCGATGGGCCTCGAAGTTTGTCCCACGCGTCGCGCGCGTCCTCGACCGCCGCACGAAAGCCGGGCGCGCACCGCACGTCTGCCAGGTGGGCGGGCGCGTCACCCAGCGAGATGGGCAGCCGGTTCGTATCGATCGTGTCGAAGTGGACGTCGGCGGCCGACGCGGTGGCGTCGCCCACCGTATGGATCAGGGTCCAGAGGCCGTTCCAGGCCCGCCAGAGCCGCCCGACCGGGTTGACGGCGTCGAGCGTCTCGGCCAGCGCGCCCGAGCCGAGCAGCGGCATGCGCGCGTTTTGGGGCGGTGGCACGCAGTTGCTGGCGATCACCAGGCCCGCCCCCTCGTCGCGCAGCACCCGCGCCGGCACGTTGGCCGAGAGGCCGCCGTCGGCCAACACACCGTGACGCCCGATGACGGCGGGGAAGAACGGCGGCAGCGCGGTGCTCGCGCGCAGCGCCGCCCCCAGGTGGCCGCCCAGCAGGGGAAGCTCGGAGGCCCGCACCAGGTCGGTGGCAATGGGCAAGAATCGCGTCGGCAACGCCTCGAGGTGTGGGTCGCCCAGCGCGTCGGCGACATACCGCTGCAGCGCCGAGCCATGCAGCATGCCGCGCCAGTGAGCAGACTGCAGCGCGTCGAAGCCCGCGAGCAGATCCGCGAGGCCCCCCAGCCCACGCGTGCAGTACCAACTGCCCACCACCGAGCCGAAGCTGCAGGCGCTGACCAGATCGACGGGGACGCCCTGGCGCTCGAGGTGAAAGAGCACCGCGAGGTGTGCCAGCCCCAGCCCGCCGCCGCCGCCCAGGGCCACGCCCACCAGGCGTCCGGTCACGGCGCGTGCCCAGCGTGACAGCGCCGCCGTCACCTCGGGGCGCGTGAGATCCCCGCGCAGCAGGGCGTCCGCGTCGATCGCCAGACGCACCGCGCCCGGCGGCTCGCCCCCGGGGCACCCGGGCGCCTCACCCAGCAGCCGCGTGTAGGTCGAGCCGCCCAAGTCCCCCGTGCCCGGCGGCGCGCTCGCCGGTCCAACGGCCAGCCAGGCCACGTGATCGCCCGGGCCCGGTGCGTCCCGGCACACGCGCCAGCGCCAGCGCCCCCTGCGCGTGCCCCCCCCGGCGCGAGCCGCCTCGCCGAAGTCGGCCTCGATGGCCGCCGCCAGGCGTGCGCACAGCCGGTCCAGCGCGGCATCGGGGACCGATCCACCCAGGGGCCGCACGACGATGCGGCCGGTCGGTGCGTCCACCGTCGGGCACGTGACAGGGGGACCCCGCTCGACGCCCCGCTCGACGACCAGCGCGCCCGACACGAAGACCGCCCGTGTAGGCGTCCGGGCCCGCCAGCGCACCCCGTCAGCGTGGCGATCGGGCACGTCGATCACGCCGCCGCCGCGGTGCCAGGCCAAGGGTCGGAAGTCGCCGTCGCCCCAGACGATCTCGCCGTCGAGCACGGCCAGCATGCCCGCCACCCGACCCACGGGCGCGACCGGCCGCGGGCCCACGCGCCACAGCAGCGCGATGGCCCCCTGGAGCAGCCCGCGCGCGTCCGGCGCGGCCAACCGCGCGTGCGCCGCGATCGCCTTGGACAGCGCGTCGGCGTGGGTCTCGATCTCTTGTCGGTCGAGCAGCCACCGCACCAGCGGGTCGTGGCCGAAGCGGCCTCGCGGCGCGCGGGCCCGGCCCCATGCGCGCGGGCTGAGGCGCAGGGCCGATCCGCCACGGAGCACCCGCGCCTCGGCGGTCGCGCGATCGCCGGTGAGGGCACTCACGGCCATCAGGTCACCGCCCCACGAGAGGACGAGCCGGCGCCCGTCGCCGTCCACGACCTCGACCTCGACCCCCATGCCGAGCACCAGCGCCGCGTCGGGCGTGCGCCCCGGCCGCGTCAGCACGTCACCGGGCTTCAGCGTCACCATCCGGCCGGCGCACGCCAGCCGGTGACGCGCGTCACGCGGCAGCCCCCGTAGCGCAGGCGCAGCCTCGAGCAGCGCCTCGGCCTGCAAGCGTGCGACGCCCACGACGCCGACGGCCGCGCGCACCGCGTCGAGCGAGGCCTCGGCCAGGTGCACCTCGGTGACCGCGATCAGGGCGACCCTTGCATCCCCAGCGCCTCCGTCGAAGGGAAGCAGGGCGCCGGGGCCGGCCAGACCGTCGAGCGGATCGACGTCCGCCTCGGTGCGCAGGGGATCCATCTCACGGCGGCCCGGGAGCGGATCGGGGCGCGCGCGGACCCCGTCGAGCGTCGCTCCCGAAGGGGGCGAGACACCGCGGGCCAAGCGACGCAGGACGCCGGCACGGATCCACTGCACGCACCCAGAACGGAGCGGCACCGAGGCCCCCACCGAGAGGGTGTGCGTGCGCCAATGCGGGGCGAGGCGCGCCGCGGCGTCCACGCCCAGCAAGGCGCGCAACCCCGCGATCTCGTCACCCATCGAGACGTCCGGATTCATGTTCGGCCCTGCCCATGCCTGCGCGCTCCGAGGCGCGCGTCGACACCGTCACACGGTCACCGGTCGATCGGCAATGGGCCCGAGGGTCAGGCGCGAGCGGGCGGGGTTCCGGGCGGCAGGCGCCGGAGGGCGCGCTGGACCGACTCATCCGGACGGGGTGCGGACGGGGTGCTGCGGACGGGGTGCCCGGACGGGGTGCCCGGACGGGGTGCCAGGCACTTCTTCCGGCGGGTGGGCGGCGCTTCCGGCGGCTCACGAAGTTCCGGTCTGCCAGGTGAGGCTGCTGCCGCGCGCTTGGTCGGGGGGTCAAGGCTCGCCACTTGACACTTGGGAGCGGGCGACGCCGCCGGCTCGCCTCACGGCGGCGTCCCAAGTGTCAAGTGACGAGTCTCGACCCCCGATGGCGACGATCGGACCGGCGCTCCGGTCGCGGCGACGGCACTGGACGTCGCCTCTCGGACGGGGTGCGGACGGGGTGCCGGACGGGGTGCGGTGCCGGACGGGGTGCGGACGGGGTGCTGCGGACGGGGTGCCGGGCACTTCTTCCGGCCGGGGTACCGGGCACTTCTTCCGGCCCGGGTACCGGGCACTTCTGCGGTGCCGGACGGGGTGCCGGGCACTTCTTCCGGCCGGGGTACGGCCGGGGTACCGGGCACTTCTTCCGGACGGGGTGCTTCCGGCCGGGGTGCCGGGCACTTCTTCCGGCCGGGGTACCGGGCACTTCTTCCGGCGGGTGGGCGGGTCTTCCGGCGGCTCACGTAGTTCCGGTCTGCCAGGTGAGGCTGCTGCCGCGCGCTTGGTCGGGGGGTCAAGGCTCGCCACTTGACACTTGGGAGCGGGCGACGCCGCCGGCTCGCCTCACGGCGGCGTCCCAAGTGTCAAGTGACGAGTCTCGACCCCCAATGGCGACGATCGGAGCGGCGCTCCGGTCGCGGCGACGGCGCCGGACGCTGGACGGGGTGCCGGGCACTTCTTCCGGCACTGGACGCCGCCTGCCGGACGGGGTGCCGGACAGGGTGCCGGGCACTTCTTCCGCTCGGGGTGCGGCCGGGGTGCCAGGCACTTCTTCAGGCCGCACCCTGGCGCCGAACTCGGCGTCGAAGGCGGACGCGCTTCGGACGCGGCATCGGCCGGGCCTCGACATTCGGCGGGCAGGGTATCGCTGAGCGCTGACCGCTGAGAGCCGCGCGGAGACCGACCTCACGCCTGCCCCAAGTGCAGCCGCCCCCGTTTCACTTTGCAGAGGCGTTGCGCTACACATCCGCCCGCTCCTCCACCTGGAACCCCTGATCGGCCGCGCGTGAAGAAGCTCGTCATCCCCGACGCGATCAAGCCCGGGCCCGCTGCGCGCCAGCTCGGCCGGATGCTCGCGCTCTACGGGATGGTGGGGATCGTCGCGGGGCTGGCTGCCGTCTTCTTCGTGTTCCTGGTCGACGCCGTCGGCGACGAGGTGCTGGTCCCCCTGACCGGCATCGATCCGACCGAGCACGGCCACGCCGCCACACCGATGGGCCTCAGCTGGCCCAGCGGCGGGCGCTGGTGGCTGTTGATCGTCCCGGCCGCGGGCGGACTCATCTCGGGCATCCTGTGCGCCACCTTCGCCCCCGAGGCGATGGGCACCGGCACGGGCGCCACCATCGACGCCTATCACCGCCGCCGCGGGTTCATCCGACGCCGCGTCCCTTGGGTGAAGACGGTCGCCAGCGCGCTCACCATCGGCACCGGCGGCTCCGCGGGGAGCGAGGGCCCGGTGGGCTACATCTCGGCCGGCTTCGCCGCCAGCATCGGCCGCTTGATGCGCGTGACCGGCGACGAGCGCCGCATCCTGCCAATGGCGGGCTTCGCGGCGGGCATCGGCGCGGTCTTCCACGCCCCGATGGCCGCCTCGCTCTTCGCCTGCGAGGTGCTCTACCGCGAGCTGGACATGGAGCACGAGATCCTCGTGCCCGCCATCGTCGCCTCGACCATCTCGTATGCGATCTTCGGCGCCTTCCACGGTTGGGATCCGCTCTGGCACATCCCGCCGATGGCCGCCAGCGGCTACCTCGAGCTGGTGCCCTACCTGGTGCTGGCGGCGGTTGTCGCGCTGGCTGGACGACTCTTCGTCTGGATCCACGATCAGGTGCACCATCGCCTGGGACTCGCGGCGCGCATCCCCCTGTGGCTGCGCCCGGCGGTGGGCGGCCTGGGCGTGGGGATCATCGGCGTCTTCGTGCCCCAGGCGATCGGCGTGGGCTACGGGCTGGGGCAGGCGGCCATCCTCGGCTCGCTGGGCGTGGGCACCCTGCTCCTGCTGGCGCTCGCCAAGATGCTCACCAGCAACCTCACCTCGGGCTCCGGCGGCTCGGGCGGCCTCTTCGCCCCCTCGCTGGTCATCGGCGCGACCCTCGGCGGCGCGGTCGCCCTGGCGACCCAGCAGTTGGCCCCCGGCCTGGACGTGCAGACCGCCGCCTTCGCCATCGTGGGCATGGCCGGCTTCTTCGCCAACGTCATCAACGCGCCGATGTCCACGGTCATCATGGTCAGCGAGCTGACCGGCACCTACCGGCTGCTCGTGCCGACGCTCTGGGTGTGCGCCATCGCTTGGTTCCTGAACCGAGCCGCCTCGCTCTACCCGGAGCAGGCGGCCGACCGCATGCACGCGCCCGGGCACCTGGCCGACATGATGGGGGTCGTCCTACGCGGCATCCCGGTCCACGCCGTGATGGAGCACGGCGATCGCGCCCCGGTCTCGGTGGCGCCCGAGACGCCCCTGCGCGAGCTGGTTCAGCTCTTCGCGACCACCACCCAGGCGGTCTATCCCATCATCGACCCACGCACCGGCCGCATGACCGGCGTCGTCGACGGCCGCGAGCTGCGCCGCGTGCTGATCGACGCCGGCGTCGATCAGGTGCTCATCGCGCGCGATCTCGAGGCGAAGCCCCTCACCGCACAGCGCAACGAGTCCCTCTACGAGGCCGTGGCCCGCATGTCTGCCACGGGTTATGACGAGATCCTCGTGGTCGAGGACGACGATCCCGGCAGGCTGGTGGGCATCCTGTCGCGCCGCGCCGTCATCACCGCCTACCACCGGCGCATGCTCGAGACGGCGCCCGACGACCCCACCGCCACCGCCACCGCCGCCGCGGCCGCCGAGACCGCCGAGGCACCCCCACCTCCGGTGGATCTCGCGGTCGCCCTCCGCGCCGGCGGCCTGATCCATGGGCTGACCGCGGTCGACCGCACGGGCGCCCTGCGCGCCATCGTCGAGCACCTCGGCGTCGAGTCGGCCGACAGCCGCGAGCGCCTGATGACCCTGCTCCTCGAGCGCGAGGCGCTCGGCAGCACCTGCATCGGCGACGGCATCGCCCTGCCCCACCCGCAGACGCAGGATGTGCCAGGCCTCGAGTCGCCGCGCGTGGTCATCGCGTGCCTCCTGGACGCGCTGCCCTGGGGGGACGAGCCGGACGCGCCACCGGTCAGCATGATCTGCATGCTGCTGGCGCCGGCTGGGCACGCCCACCTGACGCTGCTCGGCCAACTCGCCCGCGCCCTGCACGATCCCACGCTGCGGCAGCTGCTCGAGGATCAAGCGTCGTTCGAGGCGGTGCTGGCGCGCGTCGACGCCGTGCAACACCCGCCGCAGGTCGGGTGATCGGGGGGGCGCACCCCGCGCCTGCCGCTCGCTCGACGCTTCGTCGAGGCGCGCACCCAGCGCGCTCCGCTCAGAAGAAGACCGCCACCAGAGACAGAGCGCCCAGCGCCAGCGCGGCCCGCGCCAGGACCGCCTGCCGAACCCGCACCAGCGCCACCGCGCGGCGCGCGCGCGCCTCTTTCTCGAGATCGGGCATCCGCGCCGGCAGCAGATCGCCCGACAGCGTCACGCCCAGGCCCGTGAGCGCGACAGCCGCCGTGAAGGCCAGCAGCGCGCCGACCGCGGCCCTTACGTCGATCACCATCCCCAGCACGCCCAGCATCCGAACGATGCCCCAGAGGCACCCGACGACGCCCACGAAGAGGGCAGCCACCGAGAGCGGCTGCTGGTAGGCGGACAACGCCCGCGCGCGCCGCTCGAGCTTCGGCCAGCGGTGGACGAGGTCCGGCGCGGCCAGCAGCCCGCACGCGATCAGCAGCAACGCGATCAGTAATCCCATGGCGCGCATGGTCCTCCGGCGAGCGCCGCGTCGCAAGCCCCCCGCGCGACGCGTCGCTGCACCCGGTAGCCAAGCGCCCCCCGACGGCCTATGCTCGCCGGCGCTCCTGAACCTACGGCGCGAGGCGACCCCCTTGGATCTCACCGGCTGGATCTGGATCGGCCTCGGCGTCGCGATGATGGTGCTCGAGCTGATGGTGCCCGGCCTGGTGGTGGTCTTCACGGGCGTGGCCGCGGTCATCATCGGCCTGCTGCGCTGGGCGGGCCTGGCGCTCGACCTGCCGACCTCGATCGCCGTGTGGATGATGTTGTCGGTGGCGCTGGTGTTCGCGCTGCGCCGCGCCCTGGTCCGGTGGTTGCCCGCCGAGAGCAGACGCGACGTCATCGACGAGGACATCGAGTCCTTCGACCAACTCGTCGAGGTCGTGGCCGATTGCGATCCGGGCTCCAACGCGGGACGCATCCGATATCAAGGCACGAGCTGGCCCGCGCGCACGCTGGCCGGCACCGTGGCCGCGGGCGGCAAGGCGCGCCTGATCTATCGCGACAACCTCGACTGGATCATCGAGCCCGCGGGCGCGCCCCCCGACGCCCCCGACGTGGTCGCAGCGCGTGACGCGGCCCGGCAGGGAGCCGCGCTGCCCACCCGCGAACAGCCCGAGGACGAATAGTCATCACCCAGGGACAGGAGGGACCATGTCGACTGCGTTCACCGCGTTTACGGCCGCCGTGCTGGTGGCCATCTTCATCTGCTGGAAGATGTTCCTGGTCGTCGAGCAGCACGAGGCCGTCATCAAGGAGCGCTTGGGCAAGTTCCACGGCGTCCTGAAGCCGGGCTTCCACTTCATGCTGCCCTTCGTCGACCGCGCGGCCTACCGCCAGGAGATGCGCGAGCAGGTGCTCGACGTGCCACCCCAGAGCTGCATCACCCGCGACAACATCCAGGTCGAGGTCGACGGCGTGGTCTACCTGAAGGTCATCGACCCCCATAAGTCGGCCTACGGCATCGGAAATTATCGTCAGGCCGCCATCAACCTGGCGCAGACCACCATGCGCTCCGAGATGGGCAAGCTGTCCCTCGACGACACCTTCTCGGAGCGCGACAAGATCAACGAGAACGTGGTCCGCGAGATCGACAAGGCCTCCGATCCTTGGGGCGTCAAGGTCACGCGCTACGAGATCATGAACATCGCGCCCTCGAAGCGCGTGATCGAGACCATGGAGCAACAGATGGAGGCCGAGCGTCAGAAGCGCGCCGACATCACCGTCTCCACGGGCAAGAAAGAGGCCCTGATCAACCTGTCGGTGGGCGAGCGCCAGCACATGATCAACCTCTCCGAGGGCGACATGCAGCGGCGCATCAACGAGGCGGAGGGCCGCGCCGAGCTCATCCGCATCATCGGCGACGCCACCGCGAGGGGCGTGGCGATGGTGGCCGACGCGCTGCACCAGCCGGGCGGTCGGGCCGCGCTGCAGACGCGGCTGGTCGATCAGTACATCGTCGAGCTGCAGCGGATCGTGCAGCAGGCCAACGTGGCCGTCATGCCGCTCGACGCCGCCCGCGTGAAGGCCACCTTCGAGGGACTCGGGCGCCTCACCACCACCATGGACGGCAACGGCCGACGGGGAGACGCCTGATGGACGCCTCGACCATCTTCAACCTGTGCGCCTGGGGCCTGATCTTCTTCGTCACGGGCATCAAGTTCGTGCGCAGCATCCGCCTGGTGCCCAACCGCTTCGAGTTCCTCGTCGAGCGCCTCGGCCGCTACAGCCAGACGCTCGGCCCGGGCTTCCACGTGCTGCTGCCCTTCATCGACCGCGTCGTCTACATCGCCGACCTGCGCGAGGAGTCGATGGATGTGCCGCCGCAGGACTGCTTCACCGCGGACAACGTCAAGGTCGAGGTCGACGGCGTCATCTACATCAGCGTCACCGACACCAAGAACGCCTGCTACGGCGTGACCAACTACCGCGCGTCCGCGATCAGCCTGGCCCAGACGACGACCCGCTCGGTCATCGGCACGCTCGACCTCGACCGCACCTTCGAGGAGCGCGACGCGATCAGCGCGCGCGTCGTCGCGGTGCTGAGCGAGGTGGGGCAGCACTGGGGCATCCGCGTACACCGCTACGAAGTGAAGAACATCGTCACCCCGCCCACCGTGCGCGACGCGATGGAGCGCCAGATGGCCGCCGAGCGCGAGCGGCGCGCGGTGCTCGCCCGCTCCGAGGGCGCCGCCCAGGCGCGCATCAACGACTCCGAGGGCCAACGCAGCGAGCTCATCAACCGCTCCGAGGGCGACCGTCAGCGCCAGCGCAACGAGGCCGAGGGGCGCGCCCGCGAGATCCTCTCCATCGCCGAAGCCACCGCGCACAGCGTCCGCCAGATGGCCGCGGTGCTCGCCCAGCCCGGCGGCGCGGATGCCATGCGGTTGCAGCTCGGTGAGCGCTACCTCAGCGTCCTGGGCGGGCTGGGCAAGCCCGACACGACCGTGCTGCTCCCCGCCGATCTCACCCGCCCCGACGCCCTCCTCGACGCGCTGGGCATCCCCGAGGAGGGCGACACCTTCCTGACGACCTCGCCCGCCGACCGCTCCCCGCGCGGCTGACCCGCTGCCCCGACCCTGCGACGACCCGACGTTACCCGATGGGTGCACGGCCGGGGGGGCCTCTGTTACCGCCCTGCCACTCCATCAGACCGCACGCCCCCGGCCGGTGCCGTCCGTCCTGGCCGCGCACGTGGCCCGGATCTTCCATTGAGAGGGCGACCGCCGCGCCCACCCCGGACGCGTCGCCTTGTTCGCCCTGACCTTCGAGGCCCCGATGAAGTTCCACGTGTCGAGCGTTCAGCGCCCGGACCTGAGCGAGACCGATCACAAGCGCCTGTACGCCGCGATGCAGCGCTTCTACGCCCACATTCCGGCCGACGTGAAGCTCGACTTCGACCTCGTCCGCGCCGATCTCAAGGGCTCCTTCTCGGTGCTCACCGTCCCCGATCGCGCCGCGCTCGACCGCGTGCTGGCGCCCTTCGAGGGCCTCGTGATCATCGACGTGCAGGAAGTCACCGAGGTCGCACACT
>CALBMW010000745.1 GCA_937896275.1 uncultured Myxococcales bacterium | reverse complement strand
CCACCGGTGGGTTCGACCTTGCGACCGGCCTTGGCGTTGAGCATGAGCGACCTCCGAATCCACAGATGTTGGGCCGTCTTCGCAAATCACGTGCCACACAAAAGAACGGCGCAGGTTGACACAGCTGCGGGGTTTCTGGTCGCCCCAACGCGACACCCGCCCTCTTCACCCTGACATGCGGATCAGGGTTGACCGAATGCGGCGACGAGAGGTGCTCGAAGCGGTCACGCGTCAACCCGTCTCCCGTCTCCCCGCGCTCGCCGCGACCTGATATAAGCGCCGCGGCCCCATGCACCCATCGACCCGGGAGGTCCCCATGCGTCGCAGCCTGAGGCTGGCGCTGCTCGCCGCCGCCCCCGCCCTCGCAACCCCCAGCTTGACGCTGGGCGCCGAGGGCATGTGGCCCTTCAATCTGGCGCCCGTCAAGCAAGTACAGGGCGAGTTCGGCTTCCCAATCACCGCAGAGTGGCTGCGGCACGCCCAGCACGCCTCGGTCCGCTTCAACAACGGCGGCTCCGGCAGTTTTGTTTCGGCCGACGGCCTCGTGATGACGAACCACCATGTCGGCGCTGACTGCATCCAGTCGCTCTCGCAGGGCGACACCGACGCCATGCGCGACGGATTTCTGGCGCACGCGCGAAAGGATGAGGTCCGGTGCCCGGACCTGGAGCTCAACCAGCTTCGGTCCATCCAGGACGTCACCGCGCAGGTGAACACGGCGACCGAGGGGGCCAAGGACGAGGCCGCGGCCAACCAAGCCCGCAAGGCCGCCATGAGCGCCCTCGAGAAGACCTGCACCGAGGCCACCGGGCTGCGCTGCGACGTGGTCACGCTGTACGCCGGCGGGGCCTACCACCTGTACCGCTACAAGAAGCACCAGGACGTGCGGTTGGTGTTCGCGCCCGAGTTCCAGGCGGCCTTCTTCGGCGGCGACCCCGACAACTTCAACTACCCACGCATGTGCCTGGACGTGGCCTTCTTCCGCGTCTACGAGAATGACGCGCCCATCGCCTCGGCCGACTTCTTCGCCTTCGATCCGAAGGGACCGGAGGACGGCGAGTTGGTGTTCGTGTCGGGCCACCCCGGCAGCACCGACCGCTTCAAGACCAGCGCCGAGTTGGCCTTCCTGCGCGACGTCGCCTACCCCTTCATCCTGGGCAACCTGCGGCGGCGCGCGGCCGTGCTCGAGGCCTACATGGCCAAGGGCGACACGCAGCAGCGCGCGGCGCGCGACACGTACTTCGGCGTGACCAACGGCATCAAGGCGCTCGACGGCGAATTGAAGGGTCTCAATGACGAGGGCCTGATGAGCGCGGTGCGGACGCGCCAGGACGACGTAAAGGACAAGCTGAAGGGCCTGCCTGCGGCGGAGCGCGACCGGCTGCTCGCGGCCTGGCCCAAGCTCGAGGGGGCCTTCGGTGCCTACGCGGGTTTCTATGAGCAGTACGCCGTCACCGAGCGGCGATCGGGCCCCGCCGGCGACCTGGTGCGCATCGCGCGGTTGCTGCTGCGGCTGGCCGACGAGGTGCCCAAGGCGGACGCCGATCGGCTGCGCGAATACCGGGACAGCAACCTGCAGAGCCTGGAGCTGTCGCTGTTCAGCCCGGCGCCGATCGATGCGGGGCTGCAGATCGAGGAGATCACGCTCGGCCTCGAGAGCATGCGCAGTGTGTTGGGCGCCACCGATCCGACGGTCGTGGCGGTGCTGGGCGCCGAGACGCCGCGCCAGGTGGCGACGCGGGTGGTGGCGGGAACGAAGCTGATCGACGTCGCGGTTCGTCGCGCGCTGCGGACGGGCGGCAAGGTCGCGGTGGACGCGGCCAAGGATCCGTTGATCGAGCTGGTGCGCGGCTACGACGCCCGGGCGCGCGCGCTGCGCAAGCGCTACGAGGACGACGTCGAGAGCATCGAGACCGGCTACTCCGGTCGCATCGCCGAGGCCTGGGCCAAGGCCTATGGGCAGAGCGTTTACCCCGACGCCACCTTCACGCTGCGTCTGAACCACGGCGTCGTGAAGGGGTACACCGAGAACGGCACCGCGCGCCCCTGGCACACGACGATCGGGGATCTGTTCGCCAAGTTCGACGCGACGGGCGGCAAGGATCCCTACACCCTGCCACAGCGCTGGCTCGACGCGCGCGCCCAGCTGGATTTGGCCACCCCCTTCAACTTCGTCACGACGAACGACATCATCGGCGGCAACTCCGGCAGCCCCGTGTTCGATCGGCAGGGGCGCGCGGTGGGGCTGATCTTCGACGGCAACCTGCAGCAGCTTCCCAACCGCTTCCTGTACCGCGAGGGCGAGGCGCGTTCGATCAGCGTGCACGTCACGGCGATCCTGCATGCGCTGGAGCGCGTCTACGGCGCCAGCGAGCTGATCGGTGAGCTGACGCCGTCGACCAAGGCCGCCACGGTGCCAGCGCCGGTGCCCGGGAAGTAGCGGCTCTCAGGTCGACGCGAGCGGGATGATCTGCACGCGGAGGGCCTCGATCGCCGCCCGGGTGCGGGCCTTCAGATCCTCGAGGTCGTCCAACGCCAGGCCCTGCGTCTCGATGG
>CALBMW010000744.1 GCA_937896275.1 uncultured Myxococcales bacterium | reverse complement strand
AAGGCGCCCTCGCTCGAGAAGCCGAGTGGTCTGGGCAAGGCGCTCGGCGCGGCGGCCGCGAGCGCGCTCGACTCCGTGGGGGGGGCCTTCGATGAGGCCATCGACGATGAGATGGAGGGCGAGGTCGACGTCCCCGGCGGGCTGTCCTTCCCCGGCTTCGCCCCCGGCGACGGAAGCTGGACCTGGCGCGATCTGCCGCGCGCCTTCGTGGGCGTGTTCGACCTGCGCCGCGTGATCTTCACGACCGCGGGCTTCTGGGCGGCGTTGGCCGTCTTCGGCCTGCTGCAGTGGCTGGGCGGGTGGCTGGGCGCGAAGGTCACCGGCCTGCTCGCCACGGTCTTCTCGGTCGCGGCCTGGGGCGGCCTGGTCGCCATGTCCGCCTTCGCCGCGGCGGTCATGGGCTTCGTGTGCCACCAGACGGTGGTGGAGCAGCGCGCGTCGTCCATCAGCGCGGGCGTCGCGTGGACCAAGGAGTGGATCCAGAGCGTCGTCGGCACGCCGCTGGCCTTCGTGGCGGTGGCCGCGGTCGGCTGGCTCGCGCAGGTGATCGTGGCCTACCTCGGCCGAATCCCCTTCGCCGGGCCCATCGTGTGGGGCGTCTTGTCGCCCGTGCTGCTGCTGCTCGGCCTGGCCGCGGGCGCGGTGATCGTCGCGCTCATCTACAGCCTGCCGCTGTACATCCCGGTCATCTACAACGAGAAGACCAGCCCGGTCGACACGCTCAAGAGGCTGTTCGGTCTCTTCCGAACGCATGGCTTCAGCCTGGTGGGCCACGTGCTGCTCACGATGGTCACCATCGCGGTGTCGCTGGCGGTGACGGTGCTGCCGATGTACACGGTCGGGCGCATGGTCAGCACCGACGCGGCGGGCTACATGGGCGGCAACTACCTCGGCCTGCTGAGCAACATCCCGGGCGGGTTCCAGGTCTTCGCCTTCTCGAGCCTGCCCATCCCGACGGGCTCCGCCTTCGGGGTCGAGACCGGCTTCGGCCACACGCTGGGCGGCATCCTCGCCGGCATCGGATCGGCCCTGCCGCTGGCGCTGGTCTGGGCCTTGGTGGCCCTGGCCTACTACACGGCGGGTGGCATCATCTATGCCATCGTGACCGGTCGCAAGAAGTGAAGTGAACGCGGCAGGGGGGCGGCCAGAGGCTGACGCGCGGCTGGACGGCCACCGGATCGGCGGCAGCCAGCCGGGCGGGCATCGTCAGACCGTCAGGGAGGGCTGAACCGGCCATTCGCGCTCCTCGGCGCGCTCGATCAGCTCGTCATCCCCACGGTCCATCACGATCGACAGACCCTCGCAGTTGTCGAGCACGTCGATGTCGGCCATCGAGTCGCCGATCGCCAGCAGCGGGCTGCGGCCGACGGTGTCGAGGAAGAGCTCGAGCTTGCCCTCGCCCACCGGGACGTCGTCCACGGGGCGCTCGGTGTAGGAGCCGGCCTGCATCTGCAGCTCGAGGCCCATGACGCGGTCCTCGGGGAAGCCGATGCGGCGCGCGAGGGCCCGCACGATGTAGATGTTGGCGCTGCTCAGGATCCAGGTCTGGAAGCCGTTGGTCTCGAGGGCCTGCAGCAGCTCGAGCATCTCGTGGTAGACGCGGATGCCGGTGGGCACCACCAGACCACCGAAGGGCGGCCCGGGCGGGATGTCCTCCTGCCCCAGCGGCCGACCCAGCTCGTAGTCGAGGACCTCCTCGACCAGCTCGGCGACGGTGCGCTCGTGCAGGCCCTTGAGCATGCGCGCGGCGAAGAGGGCGGCCGCCTCTGCCCCTTCGGTTTCGCGGAGCCCCTCGTAGACGTTGAGGATGCCCGCCCGGTAGCGCCGATAGGCGGCGGTGTCCCGCACCTCGGCGTCGGCGCGCCCGGCCACCGCCTTGTACGCGGCGCTGAGCGCGTCGCGCCCCATGCGCTCGGGCACCACGTGCCAGAACCCACGGTCGGTGTTCAGCTTCCGCCGCGTCACCAGGTACCGCATCATCGCTTCGCCCAGATCGTTGCAGATCAGGGTCTCACCGCAGTCGATCGCGGCGATCGGCGGGTGCTCGGGGTCATAGCCGGGGGACCGGCTGCCGTGCTCGTTGATCAGGTTGACCAGCGCGCTGTGGATCTCGGGCAGCCACGCACCCTGGGCGAGGCCCTCAGCTTCCTCGATGTCGCTCATGAGCGTCTTTCAGACACGGAACCGCCGACGGGGGCGGCCGGGCGGAAGGATGGGATGCCGCGGTCGGGGCGCGCGCACAACCATGGCGTCGAACGTCACCTGGGCGTGCGGCGGACGGGTGTGGGACACGGGCTCCTCCGGGCAGACGTGCGGAACGTAAGACGGGCCTTCGGCGGAAGTCAACAAGGGGCGGCCCGGCCTTGGCCGGCCCGTCACGGGGCGGTGGACGGGAGGCCGGCGTCGAGCGCCTGCCGATACAGCGCGGGGCCGTCGCCCTCGTCGGCGATCCACACCACCACGCCGTCGCGCACGTCGAAGTCGTCGGGGGCGATCGAGGCGCTGGCGAGGATGGTCTCTGCGCCGGTCTGCAGCTCGAACAGGCGCAGGGTCGGGGGTGAGGTGCTCTGGTCGAGCCAGACGAGGCGGTCCCCGTCCAGGTGCGGGGCGCGTTGGGGGCCGCTGCGGCCGGTGAGCTGGAAGCCCTGGTTGAGATCGGCGCGCGCGACGGCCCACAGCGAGGGCGAAGCGTCGCCCGCCGGCCAGACCAGCCAGTCGGCGCTGAGGGCGGGGGGGCCCGGCGGGGCGCCCGCCTGGCGGGGCAACAGATCGCTGGCGTCGTCCAGGGCGTGCAGGGTGACCTCGGCGCTCTGACCGCTCCAGGCGCGGACCGCGACCCGGCCGTCCACGGGGCGGGTCGGATCGCTCAGCGCGCGGTCGGCGGCGAGAGGCTCGATGCCGCCGTCGAAGCCGCCGCGGTGCAGGGCAGGGCGCCCGCCGACCAAGGCGTGCCACAGGATCACGTCGTCGCCGGCCACGGGCGGCCCCAGCTCGGCGAG
>CALBMW010000743.1 GCA_937896275.1 uncultured Myxococcales bacterium | reverse complement strand
GGGCCGAGGCCGCGCTCGACGACGTGGCCCACGGCCTCGCGCGCGATCTGGCCGCGGATCGCCTCCTGCCCGAGGCCGCGAGCCAGGTGGCGCTGCAGCGCGTCGGCTCGGCGGGCGTCGACCTGCGGGGCGTGCTGCTGCTGGTGGGTCAGGGGACCGATCCCGCCCGGCTCGCGTCGAGCCCCGAGGCGCTCCCGCCGGAGGCGGTCTCTTACGGGGTTGGCGCGGCCACCCGAGACGGCAGGCACCTCACCGTGCTCCTGGTGGGGCTCCGCTAGCGCGGTCGCTTCGCTGGGTCCGCATCCCGCTGCGGGCGGGCCCGAGCCCGGCGATCAGAGCTGGAAGATCAGCGCGCGGAGGATCTGCTCAACGTCCGCGGCCACCTGGGCCTCGTTGTGGAAGGTGGTGTAGGCCACGCGGCCGCCGCCCGGCTGCTGGAACATCACCATCAGGGGTTCGCCGGCGGACTCGACCAGCACCTCGACGCCGGCCCCGACGCCGCCGATCTGCATCCACTCGTCCCACTCGAAGTCGACGGTCAGCGTGTCGCGCCCGAGGAACTGACGCAGCGCGGGGCTGAGCACCTGAGCCCGCCGCTGGCCCGCGAAGCCACCGCCGATGAGGGGGGGCCAGGCCTCGCAGGCGAGATCGCCGCGGGACGTGCCCATGCAGCTCCCGTCGGCCCGCGGCGCGTCGACGCGGGCGTCGCAGCGGGCCTCGCACTCGACGCAGGTGCAGCAGTGATCCGGCGCGAAGGGGGCGTCGCGATCGGCGAAGAACCGCACCTTGTCGGGCCAGGCGGCGACGATCAGGTTCGCCGCCAGGTCGGAGATGTACACCGAGCCGCCCTCGTTCACGAAGCGGCGCACGTTGTCGACCATCGTGCGGCCCTCGGGCGTCTCGAAGTCCACCGTGAGCCCGCAGTTGACGAAGACCACGTCGTAGCGCGACAGCAGTTCCCACCGGCCGAGCAGGGCGCGGGCGCCGAAGTTGCCCCCCTCGTCACCACAGTAGACGTCCTGCTCGAAGCCCAGGCGCGCCACGATGCTCTGGATGCTGTCGTAGTCGCCCGAGGTGACGGCGATGGCGGCCGCGTCGGCGGGGATGCACTCCTTGTCGTTGCCGGTGTCGACCTGCGTGCGGCGGCCGGCCTCGACCTGCACGTCGTAGCTGTGGTCGAAGACGCCCGCCTCGACGTGGACGGTGACCGGGCCAGGCGCGAGGCCCTCGAGCACGAAGGCGCCGGCCGCGGTGGCGAGGGCCTCGATCCGCACCGGGTCGCCGGCGCAGTCGGTGGTGTCGGCGAAGACGCGGGCGCCGGCGATCGGGCTGCCGTCGGGGGCGCAGGCCAGGCCCGAGACCGATCCCGGCTCACAGCTCGACGGGGGCGGGGGAGGGGGCGGTGGGTGCGACGGCTCGGGATCGTCGGGGCCAGCGGGCTGGTCGGGATCGTCGGGATCGTCGCCCCCGGGGGGCGGCACGTCGGGCAGCCCTTGGCCGGCGCCGCCGCCGACCCCCGCGTCCGCCACGGGCGGCAGGCCACCCTGGGGGGGGCAGCCGGGGATGGGCTCGCAGGCCATGCCGCTCGCGGTGCAGGTGCATTGCCGGCACGCGGCGAAGTCGAGCGCCGTCTCGCCCTCGGCCCAGCTGCCCTGTTCGGAGGTGCAGCGGCCCGCGGGCTCGCTGTCGGCGCAGCCGGCGAAGCCCAGGGCCGCGAGGACGACCGCCAGCGCACGCATAGAAATCCACCCCCTCGTCACGGCGTGCCGGCCCTGTGCAAAGGGTGGGCCTGCGGTGCGGTGCCGTGAATCGGGCCAGGCGGGGCGGCGTGGCGTGACGCCCAGGTCTCAGTGACCCGCCGCGCTGGGGCCTCTGCGTCCCAGCCGAGGGCCCCAGTGAGGGAGGCGACCTCGGCGTAGCGACGCCCGCAGAGGGCAGCGTGGCCGTTGCAGGCGGCGGGGTCGACGGAGGGTCGCGCCGGCCGGGCGCCCTCGTGATCACCGTGATCGACGAGCGCTCAGCACCAGGAGTGACCTCATGCGCGCCACTCTGGCAGGGGTGTCAATCGGTCATCGGCGTGGCGCGCGCGAGACAATCGCCGAGGGCGAAGGGCAGGCGCCTCGGCGCGTCGAGCGCGCGGGCTCGGGACAGCATCGGAGCGATCTGGAGCGCGCCGACCGTCGGCCCGAAGACCACGCGGTTGGTGCGGCGAAGCGCAGGCAGCATCCAGGCTTGTCCAAGCACCCTGCGCCACCCACGGCGCAGACCCTCGTAGCCCGGGTGGGTGCACACGAGGTTGGTCACGATGATCGCGCCGGCGCCGGCGGCGCGACTCACGGCGCGCAGGAAGCCGATGTTGGCCAGGTGGGCGGGCACCGAGACCGGGTCGTAGCAGTCGACGAAGACGACGTCCCACCCGCCGCCCGCGAGGTGCGCCGTCACGAAGTCGCGGGCGTCGGCGGTGTGGACGCGCAGCCGGGGGTCGTCGTCGTCGCCCAGGTCGAAGTGGTCGCGCGCGATCGAGACGACGACGGGATCGATCTCGACGACGTCGATCTCGGCCTCGGGCAGCAGCGCGCGCGTCAGGCGGGGCAGGGCGCCGGCGCCCAGGCCCAAGGCCAGGACTCGGCTCGGCGCCGGGTGGGCGGCGAGCGCGGCGGTCATCAGCCGCAGGTACTCGAAGCGGAAGTCGAGGGGGCGGTCGCGGTGCATCGCGCCCTGCATCATGAGGCGATTGGCCGCGAAGCAGAAGCACAGGTAGCCCGAGTCCTCGTAGATCTCGAGCGCTCCCCGGGGACCCGGGACCACAATGGGCTGACGTCGCTGCACCGGCACAGCATGGGGCAGACGGGGGCGAGTTTGAATGGTCCCGTAGGCGGGTCGTACAGTGGGGCCGTTGGTTTCAAGAAGGGGAACATCATGGGTCGACTGCTCGCCGCCGCCCTGCTCGGCGGACTGCTCTCAGGGTGTACCGAGGACGGTGGGCTCACCGGTACCCGTGACGCGCAGGCGGTGGGCGGGGATCTCGACGCGTTCGTGCCCCCGGAGCGGGCCGACATCGGGGGCACGGCCGACACGGGCACCGGCCGGCCGCGCGGTGAGTTCGGCGATCCCTGCGACGACGGCCACGACTGCCTTTCGGGCTTCTGCATCGAGTCCGCCTTCGGTGGGCGCATCTGCTCGCGTCGCTGCGCCGAGGCCTGCCCCGACGGCTACGAGTGCAACCTGATCCAGAACGGCGAGGCCGACCGCCTGTTCCTGTGCGTGGCCGATCAGCCGGACCTGTGCAAGCCCTGCCAGAACGACCGGGAGTGCGACGACAACGCCGATCTGTGCGTGCAGATCGGGCTGGGCACCTACTGCGCCGAGGACTGCAGCGACGACGGCGTCTGCCCCGAGGGCTACGACTGCGCCGACATCGGCGACCGCACGCCCGACGGCGGCGTGCCGGTGCGGCAGTGCGTGCCCGCCGCGGGGGCCGGCTGCCTGCCCTGCGACGACGCGGACGGCGACGGCTACGGCGACGGCGGCGATTGCCGCGGCTTCGACTGCGACGACGCCGATCCCGGCACCTACGAGGGGGCGGCCGAGCTGTGCGACGGCAAGGACAACAACTGCAACTCGCTGGTCGACGAGGCCATGGCGCTCGAGCCCGCGCCGCCGGAGATCAGCTGCTTCACCGAGGGCGTTTGCCGCGGCGCCACGGTGGAGTGCCTGCGGGGCGACTGGGCCTGCGACTACCCGTCGAGCTTCGAGTTCGGGCGTGAGCTGAGCTGCGACGGCCTCGACAACGACTGCGACGGGGACCGGGACGAGGACATCGACCTCACGAGCGATCCCGCCAACTGCAGCTTCTGCGGCAACGTGTGCGGCTTTCAGAACGCCGTCGGGCTCTGCGAGGTGGGCAGCTGCGAGCTCGGGCCGTGCGCCGAGGGCTGGTTCAACGTGGACGGCAACGACGGCAACGGCTGCGAGTACGCCTGCACCGTGACCCGCCAGGGCGTCGAGGCCTGCGACGAGATCGACAACGACTGCGATGGCCCGGCCGACGAGGGCTTCGACCTGATGCGCGATCCGAGCCACTGCGGCGGCTGCGGGCGCCTGTGCGCCCTCGAGAACGCGGTGCCCGCGTGCGTGGACGGGCAGTGTGGCGTGGCGCGATGCGAGGCCGGCTGGGTCGATCTGGACGAGGACGCGCGCAACGGCTGCGAGTTCGCGTGCGAGCCGTCCAACGAGGGCGTCGAGACCTGCGACGACCTGGACAACGACTGCGATGGCCGCACCGACGAGGACTTCGACAAGGTCAGCGGCCTGGAGCACTGCGGCGGGTGCGGGCAGCTGTGTGACTTCGCCCATGGCCTGCCGCTCTGCGCCGGTGGGCGCTGCGAGCTGTCGGCCTGCGAGCCCGGCTGGTGGAACGTGGACGTCGATCTGCAGAACGGCTGCGAGTACGCGTGCGTACAGAGCCGCGGCGGGGTCGAGGCCTGCGATCTGGTGGACAACGACTGCGACACGCGGGTGGACGAGGGCTTCGACCTGGGGGCCGATCCGCTGAACTGCGGGGCGTGCGGGCGCGTGTGCCTGTTCGCCAACGGCGTGCCCGGGTGCGGCGCCGGTGACTGCGTGCTCACGGCGTGCGCGCCCGGCTTCTTCAACATCGACGGGAGCGATCAGAACGGCTGCGAGTATCGCTGCGAAGGCGCGGCGGGCGCGCCCGAGGCGTGCAACCAGGCGGACGACGACTGCGATGGCAGCATCGACGAGGACTTCGACATCCTCGCCAACGTCGATCACTGCGGCCGCTGCAACAACCAGTGCGTGCTGGACAACGCGCTGCCCTACTGCGATCAGGGCGCCTGCGCGGTGAGCGAGTGCCAGGCCGGCTTCTTCGACATCGACGGCCGGGCCGACAACGGCTGTGAGTATGCCTGCCAGGCGACGAACGGCGGCGTCGAGGTCTGCGACAACGTCGACAATGACTGCAACGGGCAGATCGACGACTCGGTCAACACCAACGACGATCCGGGCAACTGCGGAGGCTGCGGGCAGGCGTGCAACTACAACAACGGCGTCCCGGCCTGTCGGGACGGGCAGTGCGCGCTCGCGGACTGCCAGCCGGGCTTCGTGAACCTGGATGGCAACCCGGCGAACGGCTGCGAATACGCGTGCCTCGTGGAGCCGGGGTTGGACGAGCCCGACGCGCAGGGCCGCGACATCAACTGCGACGGCATCGACGGCGAGGTGTCCCACGCGATCTTCGTGCGGCGCGACGGCGATGACCGCAACGGCGGACAATCACCTGGCCAGGCGGTGGCCACGGTGCCACGCGCGCTCCAGATCGCCAACGCGATCCCCGGGCGCGACCAGATCGTGGTCGCGACGGGCGTCTATCGCGCCGACCTCACGCTGGCGCCCGAGGTGCCGGCGGCCGGCGTGGGCGTCTTCGGGGGCTACAGCGCGGACTTCCGCATGCGCACGGCCGAGCGCGCGACGCTCCAGTACACGTCGAGCGTGGCGCTGCGCGCCGATCACCTCGCGGGGCCGCTCGCGTTCGACCAGATCGACTTCGAGGTCACCGACCGGGTCGGCGACAGCGCCACGGGGATCGGCCTGCAGGTGAGCGACAGCGCCGATCGGCTGACCTTGCGGCGCGCCGACGTGCGGGTGGGCCATGGTGGGCCGGGCGTCGCGGGCGGCGGCGGCAACCAGGGCAACGGCGGCGGGCGTGGCGGGAACGCGAGCGGCCAGAGCGGCGGCGGGGGCG